>NZ_WIWK01000059.1:0-36320 GCF_009600165.1 Pseudomonas sp. FSL R10-0399 | reverse complement strand
GCGTCTCGACGGGCTGGCCCGGCGCTTGCGCCATCCGGGTGAACGACTGCGCCAGCAGGCACAGCGCCTCGACGACCTGGACATGCGCATGCGCCGCGCGTTTGAGCGCAGCCTCAATACCCGCCGTGAGCGCTTGATACGTCTAGAAACACGCCTGTCAGCGCAACATCCGGGTCGTCAGCTAACCTTGCTCCGCCAGCGCCTGGACAGCCTTGCTGAGCGCCTGCCACGGGCGATGCGCGAAGGTCTCAAGGCCCGTCGTCTGACGCTGCACAGCCAGATGCAAACCCTGCACGTGGTCAGCCCGCTGGCCACCTTGGGTCGCGGCTACAGCATTTTGCTCGATGAGCGCGGCAATGCCATTCGCAGCGCCGAACAGACCCACAATGGCCAGCGCCTGAAGGCACGACTGGGCGAAGGCGAATTGCAGGTGCGGGTTGAAGACAACCACCTGACACCCGTGACCCTTTCTTTACTGGATTGAGCTGATGCCACGCTTTTTAACTGCTGCTTTATTGCTGTGCCTTGCTTTCAATGCCTCGGCCGCCGACAGCTACATCACCCGACTGCTCAACAAGCCGGTACCGGGCGGCGTGGCAGTGATCGACCTGGGCACCGGCGCGCAACGCCCAGAGGCCAAATACGATGGCAAACCGGTGTTGGTAGTCAAAGAGCAAGACACCTGGCGCGCCATTGTCGGCATCCCGCTGACCGTCAAGCCGGGTACGCAAACCCTGAACGCCAACGGCCGAAACCTGAACTTCAGCGTGGGCGACAAGAAGTACCCCGAGCAGCACATCACCCTGAAAAACCAGCGCCAGGTCAACCCCAACCCGGACGACCTCAAACGCATCGACAACGAGCTGGCGGTGCAGATCAAGGCGTACCGCACCTTCAGCCCGAACACGCCCAGCAACTTGCTGCTGGACAAGCCCGTCAACGGCCCGCTGTCGAGCAAGTTTGGCGTGCGCCGCTTCTTCAATGGCGAAGAGCGCAACCCGCATGCGGGCCTGGACTTTGCCGTGCCCGCAGGTACACCGATCAAAACCCCGGCCGCCGGCAAAGTCATCCTGATCGGCAACTACTTTTTTAATGGCAACACCGTGTTTGTCGATCACGGGCAGGGCTTTATCAGCATGTTCTGCCACATGTCGAAAATCGACGCCAAGCTCGGCCAGCAACTGGCGCGTGGCGATGTGGTCGGCAAAGTCGGCTCAACCGGTCGCGCCACCGGGCCACATATGCACTGGAACGTCAGCCTGAACGACGCCCGGGTAGACCCGGCGATCTTTATCGGGGCCTTTCAGCCTTAGCGAAAACGCCGGGGTTTGGTCACTGCTCGTGAGCAAACCTCCCCGCACTAGTTATGTATGTCAGGCGCAGTCAAGCCGGGGCAGATACTCCTCACAACTTTCTCTGTGAGGTGTAACCCATGAGTGATGTATTTCATTTATCCCAAGACTTGAGCGCCGACCTGATTGCGGTCAGCGCCCAGGACGAGCAAGACCGTGTCAAAAAATGGGTGCAAATCGACACTCAGATCCAGACCCTGCTGGCTGAGCAACCCACCCTCCACTCATTTATACACAGCGAGCTGAAGGCGACGTTTACCCACGCCACGCAGACGCTTGATCCTGAGCAATTGCTGATCAGTGAAGAGGGTGATACGCAGCTCTCCAGTGTGCTGGATATCCTGCTACAGGCGCTGTGTGACGGCCATGCGCCGGAATTCAACCTGCTGAAGGCCACGCTTAAGGTTGTGGATGATTCATCGCCCGTCACTGTGAAAGTGGGCGACTTGCAGAGCTTTATATCCCGCGCGCGACGTTTTTTTGCCAGTGACTGCAAGACCCACACAGCGCAGTTTTGGCAGGATAAAAGCAGCCAAACCGGCACTCAATCGCGCAAATCCTGGCTGCTCGACAAGCTCAAAGACGTGCTCAAGGCTGAAACCGAACTGCTGTCCCACGATGCCACGCTGACACCGGGCCAGGTGCAACTGATCAATAATGTGGTGCGTTACCCGTCGCTGAGCACCCGAGCTGCGCTCCCGGTCAGTTCGCGCCCGGCGGTTTATGCCCTGATACTTAAGGACCTGTCAAAAGAGCCACCGATTGCCTTCGCGGGTGCCTGGGTCATGACCGCGCGCGACGGCTCCGCAACCCTTGACGCATCAGGCATGACTCGCCTTTCTGACAAAACGACAGAAGTTGAGATCAACGCCAAAGCCAATGCCGGTGAGGCTGTGTTGTACACCCCTTCAGGTGGTTTGCAGGGCTTTGCTTCGCTGCAGACATTAGAGGTCGAACTTAACCGCCGTCACACGGAAATCGCTGAATTCGAATCATTACTGGAGCTCTTGTCCCCCACTGATCTGATGCGGGTTCAGGCGCTGTCTGAAAAGGCTGAAACTTCTCTTGAATTCACGTTTAAGGAGATTCACGGCTCAGTGTTTGAGTATTGGCTCAAGGTGCATGACGATCAGCGTCAAGCCAATCTGGAACACGCGCTGTCGTTAGCCAAAACGGTTTCGCCCGCCCAATTGAGTGAACACCTGGAGTATGTGCTGGACTACGCTCCACGCTTCAAACAGGCGAGCGCCCTCAATGCACGTATCGCCAAGTTTTTAGGAAAAAAGACCCGCCAATGGCTGCTTAAAGCCAACGATGCTGACCGTCAGGCCTGGTTTGAGGCGGCTGCGCATTACCGAACCCTCAGTTTCATTGCCAACGACAATGGCGAGCCCTCAGCCCATCAATATGGCGACAGAGCGTTTTTGCTGCGCTACGCCCACGATCAGTTGCAGAACTACATCCAGGCAGAATATGGCCTGATCGTTGACCCGGACACCGTCTTTATCACCACAACGGTGGCCGAGCGCGGTTCAGGCCCCATTATCCCGATCAGTGCCTATGCCTCCTCGTCCTACACGGCGGTGAACAGCCTGTCGCGTACCGGCCCGTCCATCAAGCTGGTCAGTACGTCCCGAACACTGTCGCAACTGGCCCTGGAGAACGTCGGTAGCCTGGACATTGACTACGCATTAACCGCCACCGTCTCAACGGGCAGCGCCGATGGACCACGAATGGACGCGTTGAGCGCTGCACAAATCAAGCACATCGTTCGCACGGTGAATATTGGCGATAGCTATGAGGCCTTCTTGCGGGACCGGTTCATCGAGTCCCCCCAAGCCCTCTCTCGTCGCGATACTGCCGCTCAATTGCTGATCGCCCAGATGCGCGTTGATGCACTTGAAGCGAAGATTTCCGGTGACTTCTCGCCAGATCGCCTGGACCGCGGTTATCGCTGGGTTGAGGCCGTTCTGAACGAGGTTGATGCCCCTGAAATTCCCGCCATGGTTGAAGGGCATCGCCTGAAGGTTCATCAATTGCTGATCAGTGAGGCCACAGTACGCGGGGTGCTGATTATCCTGGCACCGCCTTCAGGGGCTTATGCGCCTGACCCTTTGGAATTGAACCTCATCACACCGCAACCGCTGTCGTCCGTCAGCGCCCTGGTTGTCTATACCCCTGAAGCACCTGACGGCAAGCGGTTTCGCGAGTTTGAAAATCGCGCGCACATGGCGAATAAATTCCTCAATGCCCCTGAAATGGCCGGCTATCTGATTGGACGCGTCAGCGAAGGCGCTCAAGCCCGAGTCCAGCAACGGGTGACTGAAGGGCTCAGAGCAGCCGATGTTCGGGACACCGCGATTACCGGCGACTTCATTGAGAAAACCTGTTTGGCCGAGATCGAGCATGCCTTGGCCAGCGCAGATGCCTTGAGCCTGTCGACCACAGAAAGCAACCGTCTGGCCGTGTGGAGCGGCATAGAAACAGCGGTGGACATCGTCACGGTTATCCTGCCATTTAAGGTCACGGCCATGATTGCCCTGGGACGCAGTTTGATCGAGATGTGGCATGGCTTTGATGCGCTGAAACGCGGCAATCAGAGTGAAGCGATTGGGCATTTTGTCGGCATGATTGAACGCTGGGTGGATGCCGGGGTGGACATCGGGACCGCTCTCGCCAAATTACCCGCGAAAGGTACCTTGGCCTTACATCCGAAACTGGCCTACAAACAGGGCGTCGAAGGGCTGACCAAGCGCACAGACGGCGCCTACGCAGGCATCTATGAAAGGACGCCGAAACACGGCGGTTTCTCCCAATACTTTATCCAGCAGCAAAAGCATTGGTTTCAGGTGGTGTATGACGCGGACCGCCTGACTTGGCGAGTAATGGATATGCGTCGCCCGCGCGCTTGGTACCGCTCTGCGATTCGTCAGGGCACGGATGGTCTGTGGCGTATCGGCACACCGGAGTTGAGCGTGCTGGGGGGCGGGACATATTCGCTGGCCACTTTCAAGGTACGTGAGGCTTTTCCACGCTTCAGCCTTGATGAAGCCAAAAAACTGCTCGACCAATACAACTTTCCTGCACCTCGCCGAGACAAGATGGAACTTTATCTGGCCGAGTTCCTGGTCGAGCATAGAGAGCTGCCCCGGTGGGCCCAGCACTACCTCAAGCCAGGGCTAGATGGTGCCCCAGCACAAGCCCTCACCCCTGAGCCCGGCACTTCGAGCGCCGTCCCGTTAAGCAACAAGCGCAAGCGGCCCATTGTGGATGATGAGCCGGTACAACCTAAACCGACTCAACCGGTTCCCTCCAGCGGCACTAACGCACCAGGCACTGTCAGCAGTAACGAGTGGCAAAACTGGGCCCGAACCGTTCCCGGCGAAACTTATACCTCGGTCAGCCTGAATCCGCCCATTTCTGAAATAGGCAGCGGCTCTAATCTTCGAGTGATTAAAAAAGACAGCAAGTGGTTCGACATTTTGCCTCAGGGCAACCTGCCACTGGATATACAGGTGTACTTGAAAAAGCCTGGTCAGGTGATCTCGACCTATGAGCAACTGGAAAAGCTGATCTTGAAAAACAAGTACTTGCAACCGCGCCTGGCCGAATTTGAGGGAGGAGCGTGGGCGATCAAGGAGCCGCTGCTGCAAAAGCCGATCTGGCAATACGTCCTCAAGTCTCTGCCGGGCCTGACGCCAGACTCTGCACAGGTAGTGGCCAAGCGTCTATTTATGTTGTCCGACAGCACCACTTGGTTGCTCACACAAACCCGTATGCGCACGTTGACCGAAACGTTGTATGGCTGGTTTTCCGGGCATCTGACACATGGCTCCGGAGCATTGCGTGATCCCTTGGCCCTCTTGACGCCAGCCTTGGGCATTCGCCCTAAAACGTTGCTGGTTCGAACACGTGCTTCACCGACCTGGTTTGACCGGATCGACTTTTCATTGAAAGCCGGCGATTTATTAAAACTGAGCAATGCCGCTGGACTCAATGAAGTCATGCGTAGCCTGCTTCAGCGGCTCGGCTACACCATTTATGCGGACATCCCCGGGGTCAGTGAGTTGGTGTTCAAGCGATCAGGTGTGCAAACCATAAACTTCATGCAGTTGCACAGAGCGGTCGGAGCGGAGCTGGCGCTTGTCGTCGAACTGGAGGATGCGGTCACCCTTATGATCAATAAGAACCCGTTGTCTCCCTTGTCCCTGGCGCTCACCAATGCACGGGCCGAGGGCAAACTCATGACTTTTGTGGGAGGCGTCCAGAACACACCGCCGTACGGCCTGTCACAAGGTTTTATTTGCAGGACGTAGAGCAGTAACCGGCCAGTTTGTTAGCTGGCCGGGTTTCGCTAATCAGCGAAATACTTTTGCAGCACAAGATCAATGCCATACGCCTTATATGAACAATTTTTTCAACTGTTAATACTAGAAGACGCCATATAAATTCGATTTTTTGCTTTAAACGCGCAATTCTCCTAATGTTTTTCAGGCCGCTTGCCAACGTCTTTCGCAATGGTTAGGGTTGAGCCTATGAAAACACCTCATACCCTCATTCAATTACGCCAGCACCGAAGCCTCTGCCTCGTCAGTGCACGACTGCAAAGCTGAAACGCGCTGCCTCGTCCTCCCCTGCTTTGTATTTCTTCAGCGAGCCACTTGTCTCTATACGGCCCGCACATTAAAGGATTGCCTGATGACCATGCTCAAAGACCCCTCTTCCAAATACCGCGCCTTTCCGGTCATTGATTTGCCTGACCGTACCTGGCCATCGAAAACCATCACCCAAGCGCCTATCTGGTGCAGCTCTGACCTGCGCGACGGCAACCAGTCGCTGATCGAGCCGATGGATGCAGTGAAAAAACTGCGTTTTTGGAAGACCCTGGTCAGCGTTGGCGTAAAAGAAATTGAGGCGTCGTTCCCGGCTGCTTCGCAGACCGACTTTGACTTCGTGCGTACGTTGATCGAAGACGGCCACATCCCGGACGACACCACTATTCAGGTGTTGACCCAAGGCCGTGAAGACCTGATCGCACGGACATTCGAATCGCTGCGCGGCGCGAAAAAAGCCATCGTGCACTTGTACAACGCGACCTCGCCGTCGTTCCGCCGCATCGTGTTCAACCAGGACAAGGACGGCATCAAAGAAATCGCCGTCAGCGCGGCCAAGCTGTTCGTCAAATACGCCGCTCAACAGCCAGAAACCCAGTGGACTTTTGAATACTCCCCAGAGACTTTCAGCGCCACTGAACTGGAGTTCGCCAAAGAAGTGTGTGATGCGGTGATCGAGGTCTGGAACCCGACGCCTGAGCACAAAGTGATCCTCAACTTGCCTGCCACTGTTGAGTGCGCCACCCCGAACATCTATGCCGACCAGATTGAATGGTTCGGTCGCCACATCAACCGCCGTGACAGCGTGATCATCAGCCTGCACACCCACAACGACCGTGGCACTGGTGTTGCCGCCACTGAGTTGGGCTTGATGGCCGGTGCAGACCGCGTCGAAGGCTGCCTGTTCGGTAACGGCGAGCGCACCGGCAACGTTGACCTGGTGACCGTAGCCCTGAACATGTACACCCAAGGCCTCGACCCGCAGCTGGACTTCTCTGACATCGACGGCGTGCGTAAAGTCGTTGAAGAGTGCAACCAGATCCCGGTTCACCCTCGCCATCCGTATGTGGGCGACTTGGTCCACACTGCGTTCTCGGGCTCGCACCAGGACGCCATCCGCAAAGGTTTCGCCCAGCAGAAGCCCGACGCCCTGTGGGAAGTCCCGTACTTGCCGATCGACCCGGCAGACATTGGCCGTAGCTATGAGGCCGTGATTCGGGTGAACAGCCAGTCCGGTAAAGGTGGGATTGCTTACCTGCTGGAGCAGGAATACGGCATCAGCTTGCCACGCCGCATGCAGATCGAGTTCAGCCAGGTGGTTCAGCGTGAGACCGACCGTCTTGGCCTTGAAATGACCGCGCAGCAGATCCACAGCTTGTTGCACAGCGAGTATCTGCAAGCCAACACCCCGTACGCGCTGGTTAGCCATCGCCTGCAGGAAGAAAACGGCCACAGCGCGGTTGAGGTTGAAGTGTCGGCCAAAGGCGCTGGTGAGACCAACCTGCGCTGGAACGGCAAAGGCAATGGCGCCCTGGAAGCCTTGGTTGCCGGCCTGCCGGTCAAAGCTGAAATCATGGACTACAACGAGCATGCCATCGGTGCTGGCACCAACGCCAAGGCCGCTGCTTATATCGAGCTGCGGGTGAATGGTGAGCGTGCTGTGCATGGTGTGGGCATTGATGAAAACATCACCACCGCCAGCTTCAAGGCCCTGTTCAGCGCCCTGAACCGCTCACTGAGCGAAGCCGACGCTAAAGCTGCCTAAACGTCTGCTGAAACGCAAAAAGGCCCTGAGGTGCGAACCTCAGGGCCTTTTTTGTTGACGCTTTTGTAGGAGCGAGCTTGCCTCGCGATCTTTTGATCTTTCGCAGCCTTCGTGCCTCGTCAGCGACTACAGCCGGACGTAGCCTCGCAAAGCTCGTCAACTGCTACGGGCGTACGCAATCCCCCCTGTAGGAGCGAGCTTGCCTCGCGATCTTTTGATCTGGCTCTTTTCACGACTGCTGCGCAGCCGGACGTAGCCTCGCAAAGCTCGTCAACTGCTACGGGGAATGTCTGCGATGCATGATCCCCTGTAGGAGCTGCCGCAGGCTGCGATCTTTTGATCTTTCGCAGCCTTCGTACCTCATCAGCGACTACAGCCGGACGTAGCCTCGCAAGGCTCGTCAACTGCTACGGGCGTACGCAGCTCGCGATCTTTTAAAAGATCGCGAGGTGTATCAGTACTTCAGGTCGAAGTTGTCAGCATCCATGTACGCCGGGAAGCGTTCACGATAAGCGCCCAATTCGCTCGCGCTCAGGCTGACCTGGAACACGCCGTCGGCCTCGCCCGCGCTGAGCAAGGTTTCGCCCTGGAAGTCGAGGATCTGGCTGTCGCCGCTGTAGACCAACCCTTTGCCATCGGTCCCAACGCGGTTTACCGCGCCGACGTAGCAGAGGTTTTCAATCGCTCGGGCCGGTAACAGGCGGTTCCAGTGCAAACGGCGCGCACCCGGCCAGTTGGCCGTGTAGAGCAGCAAGTCTGTGTCATGGGGGTCGCTGCTCCACACCGGGAAGCGCAAGTCGTAGCAAATCAACGGGCGGATACGCCAGCCTTTGACCTCAAACTGAACCTGCCGCTCGCCCGGCGTAAAGTGCTCGTGCTCACCAGCCATCCGGAACAAATGGCGTTTGTCGTAGTGCAGCACTTCACCATCAGGCCGCGCCCACAGCAGGCGATTGCGGTGGCTGCCGTCTGCCGCCTGGACGATGACACTGCCAGTCACCACCGCATTGAGTTTTGCCGCCTGGGCTCGTAACCACTTTGTGGCCGGCCCGCCCTCTGGCTCGGCGAGGGTCTCGGACTCCATGCTGAAACCGGTGGTGAACATTTCTGGCAACACCACCAGGTCTGCGCCACGGGCCTGTTCAAGCAACTCCTCGAAGTGCTCGAAATTAGCCTGACGGTCGTGCCACGCCAAGGTGGTTTGCACCAGCGCCAGGGTTAAATCGGGTAAACCTCTTAGATCACGCATAGTTTCTCTGCTGCTTCGCGCAGCGTCTCCTCGCGTTTGGCAAAACACAGACGGACCAGCCGCTGCCCTTCGGGCGGGGTCTGGTAGAACACCGACACCGGAATGGTCGCCACACCGTGTTCACGGGTCAGCCATACGGCCATGTCGACGTCATTGAGGTCCGGACGAATGTGAGCGTAGTCGACCAACTGGAAGTACGTACCTGATACCGGCGTGAAGGTAAAACGCGATGGCTTTAACAGATCACAGAACAGATCACGCTTGGCCTGGTAAAACCCGGGTAGTTCTTCAACGTGCTCGGGGCTGGCCGCCATATAGTCGGCCAATGCGTACTGCAACGGTGTCACACCGCAAAAACTCACGTATTGGTGCACCTTACGCAACTCGGCGGTCAACGCGGGCGGCGCCACCACATAACCGGTTTTCCAACCTGTCACGTGGTAGGTCTTGCCGAACGAGCTGACAACGAAAGCACGATGGTACAGCTCGGGGTGTGACAAAACACTGACGTGAGGCACGCCGTCGTACACCAGATGCTCGTACACCTCATCACTGATCAGGTAGATGTCGCGATCGGCAATCAAGGCCGCCAACTGGTCCAGTTCTGCACGGCTGATCAACGCGCCGCTGGGGTTGTGCGGGGTGTTGAGGATGATCATGCGGGTGCGCGGCGTCAGCGCGTCGGTGAGTTTTTGCCAATCGATGGAGAAGTCGTCGAGCCCCAACTGCACATGCACGCAACGACCGCCGGCCAACTCGACCGAAGGTTCATAGCTGTCGTAGCACGGGTCGAACACGATGACTTCGTCGCCGGCATGAATCACCGCCTGGATGGCACAGAAGATGGCTTGGGTAGCCCCCGGGGTGATGGTCACCTCGGTATCGGCATCCACGTGCACGCCATAACTGCGGGCAATTTTGGCCGCCACTTGTGTACGCAAGGCAGGCAAGCCGGTCATGGGCGAATATTGATTGTGGCCACTGGCTATGTGTTGGCCGACGGCATCGCGCAACGCTTGCGGGCCATCAAAATCAGGAAAACCCTGAGACAAGTTGAGCGCGCCGGTTTCAGCCGCGAGTTGCGACATGCGCGTGAAGATGGTGGTGCCGACATTCGGCAACTTGCTGATAATCATGGCCGTTCCCTGATGAGTTCCCGGCTCTGACTACGGCACAGGACCTAGCGAGAATAGCCCAAACGCCAGACACGAAAAAGGGCTCCTAAAGGTGTGATGCCCGTCAGTGCAGCCACCTGCAATCTGAACGGTAGGAGCGAGCTCGCCTCGCGATCTTTCAAACGTTCAAAAGATCGCGAGACAAGCTCGCTCCTACAAGCAGCATTCCCCCAAGGAGCCCTCTTCAGCGCGTTAGCGCTTGTCTCTACGCTTTTTGTCGGCCTTTTTGTGGTGCGACATCATGCGGCGCTTCTTGTTGACCTGGCGGTCGGTCAAGGAGTTCTTGTTGGCTTCGTACGGGTTCTCGCCACCTTTGAACTCGATGCGGATCGGTGTACCGACCAGCTTCAAGACACGACGGTAGGTGTTCTCGAGGTAACGCACGTAAGACTTCGGAACCTTCTCAACCTGGTTACCGTGGATCACGATAATCGGCGGGTTGGCACCACCCAAGTGGGCGTAACGCAGCTTGATCCGGCGGCTGTTAACCATCGGTGGCGCGTGCTCGCTGACCGCGTCTTCAAGGATCTGGGTCAGACGGTTAGTCGGCCAGCGTGTAACAGCCGACTTGAAGGAGTTCTGCACCGATTGGTACAAGTTACCCACGCCAGTGCCGTGCAATGCCGAGATGAAGTGGATGTCGGCGAAGTCAACGAAGAACAGACGTCGGGTCAGTTCGACCTTCACGAACTCGCGTTCGCTCGGGGTCATGCCGTCCCACTTGTTGACGGCGATCACCAGTGCACGACCGGCTTCCAGGGCAAAGCCCAGCAGGTTCAGGTCGTGGTCAACCACGCCTTCACGGGCGTCCATGACAAAGATCACCACGTTGGCGTCTTTGATCGCTTGCAGGGTTTTGACCACGGAGAACTTTTCAACTTCTTCGTGGATCTTGCCGCGCTTGCGCACACCGGCGGTGTCGATCAGCGTGTACTTCTCGTCATTACGCTCAAACGGGATGTAGATACTGTCGCGTGTGGTGCCGGGCTGGTCATAGACGATAACGCGGTCTTCACCGAGCATGCGGTTAACCAGCGTCGATTTACCGACGTTAGGGCGACCGATGATAGCGATTTTGATACCGTCTTTTTCGCTTGGGCCAGGAATGCGCTTGGCTTCCTCACCTTCGAGAACGACTTCTTCTTCGCCTTCTTCTGGCTCTTCAGAGTCACGCGGGAAATCACCCAGGGCAATTTCAAGCAACTGCGAGATGCCACGACCATGTGCGCCAGCGATCGGGATCGCGTCGCCCATACCCAAGGGTGCGAACTCGGCGCGCGCCATGTCCGGGTCGATGTTGTCGACCTTGTTGGCGACGACATAAGAGCGCTTGTTACGTTTGCGAAGGTGCTCGCCGATCATCTGGTCAGCGGCAGTGAAACCCGCTTTGGCATCTACCAGGAACAGAACGACATCTGCTTCTTCGATGGCCAGCAGCGACTGCTCGGCCATTTTTTCGTCCATACCGTGCTCGTCACCGGAGATACCGCCGGTGTCGACCAAAATGTAGGAACGCCCTTGCCACTTGGCCTCACCGTATTGGCGATCACGGGTCAGACCGGACAAGTCGCCGACGATGGCGTCACGAGTCCTGGTCAGGCGGTTGAACAAGGTGGACTTGCCGACATTGGGTCGGCCCACCAGGGCGATTACGGGAACCATGCGGCTCTCCACTTCGTTATTTCAGAAAATACAAAAGCCGCTGCAAGGCAGCGGCCAGAGTTCGGAACAGCACAAATGTGCCGCAAACCTTGCAAGAGCAAGGCTGCTTGAGACTCTAGAGTCTCAAGCATAGACGCCTTAGCGAATGGTCAGGGCTTCCAGTTTGCCGCTGTTACCAAACACGTAAATCATGTCACCGACCACCAGCGGACGCGCCCGAAGACCGTCGCTGTCAATGCGGGTACGGCCAACAAAGCGACCATCAACCTGGCTCAACAGGTGCAGATAGCCTTCGAAGTCACCAACGGCGACATAGCTGGAGAAGACTTCTGGTGCCGACAATTGACGGCGGGCCAGCTCATCGTTGCTCCACAGGACGGTGGTCGAACGTTCGTCAACGCCTTCAACGGTGCCGGAAGCCATGCTGATGTAGACGTTGCCAAAACCTTGGGCGACACCCGCGTAGCTGGAAGCATCACGCTGCCACAGCACACGGCCGCTTTCCAGTTCCAGTGCCGCCATGCGGCCCTGATAGCTGGCGACGTACAAGGTGCCACCGGACAACAGCAGACCACCGTCAATATCGACGATGCGCTCCAGTTCCGAACGGCCTTGTGGTACAGCCACACGGCTTTCCCATACCGGCACGCCGTTTTGGGTATCCAGGGCAACGACTTTACCGGTCGAAAGACCTGCAATTGCCAGATGATTGGTCACCAGCGGTGCGCCCGTACCACGCAGGGTCAGAACACCCGGCGTGCTGTCGTAGATCCAGCGCTGATTGCCGGTGGACGCATCCAGGCCAATCAGGTGGTCGTCCTGGGTCTGAACCACCACAACGTCACCGTTGTTGGCAGGTGGTGCAAGCACTTCGCTGTTAACGCGAGCGCGCCACTTTTCTTCGCCGGTGCTGGCGTCGAGGGCAATCACATCACCCTGCAGAGTGCCGAGCATGAGCAGGCCATAGCCAACACCCACTGCGCCGGAAACAGGCAGCTCGAGGTCTTTCTTCCACTGAACGTCGCCGTTCATGCGGTCGAGCGACATCACGATACCGTTCACGTCAGCGGCGTAGATGGTATTACCTTCAACCGCTGGCGTCAGCATGTTGTAGGTTTTACCCTGGCCGTCACCGATCGAACGGTCCCACTGCTTTTGCAGAACGACTTCTTCTTTGAAGTCCGTCAGCTCAGCTGGCGGAAGTTCTTTTTTGCTGTTGCTGCTGCAACCCGCGGCCAAAACGACCAGAGCCAGCAATGCCGCATGTTTCCAACGCATCACTTCACGCATCCCCTTTGGCCAGGTCATCGAGCTTGATTTGTAAGCCACCTACCGCTGCCTCATCAGACAGTGCAGCCTTGGCTTTTTCGTAGGCAGCGCGTGCGTCATCGGTACGGCCTTGCTGTACCAGCAGGTCGCCTTTGAGTTCTTCACGGCTGGCCAGGAATGCTTTGTCCGAGTCACCGTCCAGCAATTTCAAGGCCTCGTCTGCCTTGCCTTGTGCTGCCAACACCTGAGCCAGACGCTGACGCGCCACTTCAGCCAGGGTCGGGTTTGCCGGTTTGTCGACAATGGCCTTGAGCTCGGTGGCCGCGTCATCCAGCTTGCCGGTGTCTACGGCCACTTTGGCCACAAACAGACCGCCAAACTGCGCGTAGGCAGAACCGCCGTACTCACTGTTCAACTTGTTGGCCAACTCGGCCACACGGCCCGCATCTGGCTGCCCGGTAGGCGTCAGTGCGGTTTCAAGCAATTGTTGGTAGAGAATCGACGCACCCTGCGACTGGTTCGTCTGATATTTGTGCCAAGCCTGCCAGCCGAACACCACCACCAGCGCCAGCAAGCCGCCAGTGACCAGGGGTTTGCCGTTGCGCTGCCACCAGTCTTTCAACTCGCCCAGCTGATCATCATCGTTACTCGACACCCCAACACTCCTTATTCGATAAATCGGCTGTTAACCCGCTTCAACCCTGCACGATGCAGGTGGCCAAGTGCTCAGAGAGAGCATCCCAGGCAATAGTTTGTTGTTCGCCCTGGCCACGCAGGGGTTTGACACCTACCACCTGCTGGGCCAATTCGTCTTCACCCAGAATCAGTGCAAACAGCGCACCGCTCTTGTCAGCCTTTTTGAACTGGCTCTTGAAGCTGCCAGCACCGGCATTGATTTGCAGGCGCAGGTTTGGCAACTGGTCACGAACGCGTTCGCTCAAGGCCAAGGCAGCCAGTTCAGCGGCCTCACCGAAAGCGCACAGGTAAACATCCACCTGCCGAGCAATTTCTTCAGGGATTTGTTCCAGGGTTTCGAGCAGCAGAATCAGACGCTCGATACCCATGGCGAAACCAACACCCGGTGTTGGCTTGCCGCCCATTTGTTCAACCAGACCGTCATAGCGACCGCCGGCACACACCGTGCCCTGGGCACCGAGCTTGTCGGTGACCCACTCAAACACGGTTTTGCTGTAGTAATCGAGGCCACGTACCAGCTTGGGATTGATCACGTACGGAATACCGGCAGCATCCAGGCGAGCCTTGAGGCCCTCAAAGTGCACACGGGATTCTTCGTCGAGGTAATCGACCAGTTTCGGCGCGTCAACCAGCACCGCTTGGGTGTCGGCGTTTTTGGTGTCGAGCACCCGCAGCGGGTTGGTTTTCAAACGGCGCTGGCTGTCTTCGTCAAGCTCGCTCAGACGCGAGGACAGGTAATCAACCAGAGCGGCACGGTAGCGCCCACGGGCTTCGCTGGTGCCCAAGCTGTTGAGCTCAAGCTTGACCGCATCACGGATCCCCAGCTCGCCCCACAGGCGCCAGGTCAGCACGATCAGCTCGGCGTCGATGTCCGGACCATCCAGGTTGAACACTTCAACCCCAATCTGATGGAACTGGCGATAACGGCCTTTTTGTGGACGCTCGTGGCGGAACATCGGGCCGATGTACCAGAGTTTTTGCACCTGACCGCCGCCGGTGATGCCGTGCTCCAGCACAGCACGTACGCAGGCAGCCGTCCCTTCGGGGCGCAAGGTCAGCGAATCGCCGTTGCGGTCTTCGAAGGTGTACATCTCTTTTTCGACGATGTCAGTGACTTCACCAATGGAGCGCTTGAACAGCTCGGTGAACTCGACGATCGGCATACGGATTTGCTTGTAACCGTAGTTATCCAGCAAACGCGCAACCGTGCCTTCGAAGTAGCGCCACAGGGGCGTCTGCTCGGGCAGGATGTCATTCATGCCACGAATGGCTTGCAGAGACTTGCTCACAAAAAATCCTTAATTCGTTTGGTTAGCCGCGCGCGATAACGGCTGCGTCAGCTTCGACCTTGTCGGCCGCCTTCTGCCGGATCAGCTTTTCAAGCTGGTCCACCAGGTTTTCATTCGTCAATTTTTGCGACGGCTTGCCGTCGATGTAAATCAGGTTGGGCGTACCGCCGGTCAACCCTACGTGAGCCTCTTTAGCTTCGCCGGGACCGTTGACCACACAACCGATCACTGCCACATCCAGCGGCACCAGCAAGTCTTCAAGCCGTACTTCCAGTTCGTTCATGGTTTTCACCACGTCGAAATTCTGCCGGGAACAGCTTGGGCACGCGATGAAATTTATGCCACGTGAACGTAAATGCAGGGACTTGAGGATGTCGTAGCCGACTTTTACTTCCTCGACCGGGTCTGCTGCCAACGAGATGCGAATAGTATCGCCAATCCCCTCGGCGAGCAGCATACCTAGGCCCACGGCAGATTTCACTGTGCCCGAGCGTAAACCACCGGCTTCGGTAATGCCCAAGTGCAGTGGCTGGACGATTTCTTTGGCCAGCAGGCGGTAGGCTTCAACGGCCATGAACACGTCGGAGGCCTTTACGCTGACTTTGAAGTCCTTGAAATTCAGGCGTTCCAGATGCTCGACGTGACGCAGGGCCGACTCAACCAATGCGGCCGGTGTCGGCTCGCCATATTTTTTTTGCAGGTCTTTTTCGAGCGAACCGGCGTTAACACCAATACGGATCGGAATACCACGATCGCGCGCAGCATCAACCACCGCACGCACGCGGTCTTCACGACCGATATTGCCCGGGTTGATCCGCAGGCAATCCACGCCCAGCTCCGCCACGCGCAGCGCGATACGGTAGTCGAAGTGGATGTCGGCGACCAACGGTACTTTGACCAGTTGCTTGATACGGCCAAAGGCTTCAGCGGCGTCCATGTCCGGCACAGAAACCCGGACGATATCGACGCCCGCAGCTTCCAGGCGGTTAATTTGCGCCACCGTTGCAGCCACATCATTGGTGTCGCTGTTGGTCATGCTCTGTACGGCAATAGGGGCATCGCCGCCTACCGGTACCGAGCCAACCCAGATTTTGCGCGATTCGCGACGTTTAATTGGTGATTCGCCGTGCATGACTTATTGACCTAACTTCAGGCGAGCGGTCTCGCCACTGGTGAAAGGAGCCACATCCACAACCTGACCGTTGTAGGTCACCTGCGCGCCGCGGGCATAGCCCAGGCGCACGCTGAAAGGCGGCTTGCCGGTCACATCAAGCGTGTCGCCCTTGCGTTTAAGACCACTGAACAGCACTTTGCCGTTGCCATCAGTGACTTGAGACCAGCAATCAGCGACATAGTTGATATTGACCTTGCCGGCACCCGCAACGGGCGCGGTGCTGGCGGCTTGTGGGGTAGCGGGTACGGCAGCCGGAGCAACGGGCGTGGCAGCGGCTGGAGCCGCTGGCTGCACAGGGGCCACTGAAGTGGCTGGCGCTGCTGGCGTTGAAGCAGCCCCGGTAGCAGGCAATGGCAGGTCAGTGCTGGCAGCTTGCTCTGTCGACGGTTGCGGCGCGGCTTCGCCTTCTACATTGGCCTGGGCCACCGCTTGGTCTTCCGGCTCATCGAGCGGGTGGATCTGGGTGGTGCCATCGGCGCCTTCAACTTCTACGTGCTCGGGGGCCAGACCAATCAGGTCCTTGGCGCGCATGGACGTTTGGTCCTGCCACCAGAAAAAACCACCGCCCAGGACGGCAATGAGCAGTAACAAACTAATGATGCGCAAAATGGTATGTGACACGCGCACGGGCTCTTCAATACGCCCCAGGCTGTGCACATTGCTGCCATTGGCATCGGTGCCGGTGTACACGTCGAACTCATGCACCAGGCTGGCCTGGTCCATGCCAAGCAATTTGGCATAGGCGCGGATGTAACCACGGGCAAAGGTATGGCCCGGCAGTTTGTCGAACGCTCCCGTCTCAAGGTTGCTCAAGGAACTGGCCGTGAGATTGAGTTTCAGGGCGACTTCAGCCAGGGTCCATCCATTGTTTTCACGGGCCAGACGCAAGGTCTCACCGGGATTGACACGAGTCGCTGCTAGAACTTCGGGTTGCGCCGCTTTCATCATTGCTCCGACAGGTATTGCTGATATTCCGGCGTGCCGGGATAGAGTCGTTGTAGTTGCTGGCCATAGTTGGCTGTGGAGGTGCGCTCATCGAAAACACTCGCCAGTCGCGCACCGAGCAATAGACTACGTGCATTTTGCCCGCTAAGCAGGCTAAAACGATCGTAATAGTCACGTGCTGGCACATAATGCCTGTCTTCGTAAGACATCTCAGCCATTTCGAGCAGTGCACGGGGTTGCTGACGGTTCAGGCGCAAGGCTTTTTCAAGCTGCTGGCGCCCCACCTCACGCTGCCCCAGCATGAGCGAAGTGACCCCAAGGTTCTCGTAAACACGCGAACGCTCAGGGTACAGGCTGTCTGCCGAGGCTTTTAGAAACTGGCTGTAAGCGTCCTGATAGCGCTGCTGCTCAAACAGGAAGCTGCCGTAGTTGTTGATGATTCGCGTGTCAGTCGGCCGCCCGCTTAACGCTGTCTGGAACGCCCGCTCTGCAAGCGCAGGCTCCATTTCGTACTGAAACACCAAGGCCAGTGCGGCGTTGGTGTCCGGGTCCGTCTTGTTGAGTTCGAGGGCTTTGCTGAGGGGGACTTTGGCTTGTTCGGCCATCCCTTGCTGGAGATAACCAAGCCCGAGCTGAACATAGGCCTGACGCGCTTCTTCACGCCCCTTGTCGCTACTCAACGGGTTTGAATCACCCGATGAGACACAGCCAGCCAAGAGGCCGGCCATGAGGACAGGGAGCGCAGCGCGCAAGATCATAGGTTTCCTCTCTCAGGGCTGAGCCGCAGCGTTTTGCGCCAGATCAGTCTCAGCATTGAGTTCGCGTGCGGCGATCAGGCGCGAGCTACGGCGGGTGCGGTCATTGACCTGACCCACCAACTGCCCGCAAGCCGCGTCGATGTCTTCACCACGGGTGGTGCGCACGGTCACGTTGTAACCCGCTTGCTGGAGCAGTTCCTGGAAACGGCGAATGGCGTTGTTGCTTGGACGCTCATAGCCCGAATGCGGGAACGGGTTAAACGGGATCAGGTTGATCTTGCACGGGGTGTCCTTGAGCAGTTCGATCATTTGTACCGCGTGATCGACGTGGTCATTGACGCCTTTGAGCAGGGTGTATTCAACGGTCAGAACACGCTTTTCGCCCAGGCTCGACATGTAGTTGCGGCAGGACTCAAGCAGCATTTTGAGCGGGTATTTCTTGTTGATCGGCACCAACTGACTGCGCAGTTCGTCGTTTGGTGCGTGCAGCGACAACGCCAGGGACACGTCGATGTGCTTGGACAGCTCATCGATCATGGGCACCACGCCCGAGGTGGACAGGGTCACCCGGCGCTTGGAGATGCCATAGCCCAGGTCATCCATCATCAGATGCATGGCGGCAATCACGTTGTCGAAGTTCAGCAGCGGCTCACCCATGCCCATCATCACCACGTTGGTGATGGCACGGTCAATGGTTGCCGGGACGCTGCCAAAAGATTTGTTGGCAATCCACACCTGGCCAATTACTTCGGCTACGGTGAGGTTGCTATTGAAGCCTTGCTTGCCGGTGGAGCAGAAACTGCAATCCAGGGCACAGCCTGCCTGGGACGAAACGCACAAAGTGCCGCGTTTGCCCTGGGGAATATAAACGGTCTCGACGCAGCTGCCGGACTCAACGCGTACCACCCACTTACGGGTGCCATCGCTGGAGATGTCCTCGCTGACGACTTCAGGTCCACGAACCTCAGCAATAGCCTTGAGCTTGTCGCGCAAGGCTTTGCTGACGTTAGTCATGGCGTCGAAATCATCGACGCCAAAGTGGTGAATCCACTTCATGACCTGACCGGCACGGAAACGCTTCTCCCCGATTGAGTCGAAGAATTTCTCCATTTCCGGCTGAGTCAGACCCAACAGGTTAGTTTTGCCAGTCGTTGCAATCATGTCTTCACCCTCACTCACAAGCCAATGCTTAGCGAGTGGTTACTTCAGTAGCTGCGAAAAAGTAAGCGATTTCGCGTGCAGCGGCTGCTTCCGAGTCGGAACCGTGAACAGCGTTAGCGTCGATGGACTCAGCGAAGTCAGCACGGATGGTGCCAGCAGCGGCTTCTTTAGGGTTGGTAGCGCCCATCAGCTCACGGTTCAGAGCGATAGCGTTTTCGCCTTCCAGAACCTGAACAACAACTGGACCGGAGATCATGAAAGCAACCAGGTCGGCGAAGAAGCCGCGCTCGCTGTGCTCAGCGTAGAAGCCTTCAGCTTCTGCTTTGGACAGTTGCTTCAGTTTAGAAGCTACAACCTTCAGGCCAGCGTCTTCGAAACGGGTAACGATCTTGCCGATAACGTTTTTAGCAACGGCGTCAGGCTTGATGATGGAGAAAGTACGTTGAACAGCCATGGTGTAACTCCAGAAACAGTGATTTAAGCGAAAAATTAAACCCGCGAATTATACGCGGGTTCTTGGGTATTGCATAATTACGAACGTTGCGGGCTTAGTCAGCCTCTTCGATCCACAAACCCTGAATGGCTTCGAGGACTTTCTCCCCGCCGCGATCCGGGATGTCGTCAAAGTCAGGCAACGCCATAACCAGGTTACGCAGCTTGACGAAGTTCACCGTCAGCGGATCGATATCCGGGTGAGCTTCAGCCAGCTGTATAGCAATTTCTTGTACATCAACCCATTTCAGACTCATGACAATTCCTTTAAGCAATTGGCGAGGCCATGTATCGGCGAGTTTCGCCCGATCGCAGCCTCGTGCCTCGTCAGCGACTACAGACGTGCAGCGCTATCAGTGCGGCGCTTCGGCAGCATGGTTGAGTGAGTATTTCGGGATTTCGACGGTCAGGTCTTCTTCACCGACAAGCGCCTGGCACGCCAGACGCGAGTGCGCTTCCAGACCCCAGGCTTTGTCCAGATAGTCTTCTTCGAGCTCATCGGCTTCTTCGAGCGAGTCGAAACCTTCGCGAATGATGCAATGGCAGGTGGTGCAGGCGCAGACACCACCACACGCACTTTCGATTTCGATGTGATTGTCGTGCGCCACTTCGAGAATCGATTTTCCAGTCTCAGCCTCGACAACCATACCGTCCGGGCAATGCTCGGCGTGTGGCAAAAAAATGACCTGCGGCATTGTTATTCCTCAATCTCATTCAGGTTGCGCCCCGCCAGAGCGGCTTTGACGGTCAAATCCATACGGCGGGCAGCAAAAGCATCGGTCACTTGCGACAGACGCTTGGTCTGTTGCTCGATAGCATAGCCATCGGTGCCTTCTAATAATTCGGATAATTCCTGCATTTGCAGTTCGATGACCATGCGTTCTTCGGCATCCAGCAAACGCTCGCCGTCGACCTCAAGGGCAGCTTGCACGGCTTCGATCAGGCGCCGGGCATCGACTTGCTGCTCGCGCAGGACACGGGCGACCTTGTCGTCACCGGCGTACTGGAACGAATCTTTGAGCATTTTGGCGATTTCGCCATCGGTCAGCCCGTACGACGGCTTGACCTGAATGCTGGCCTCAACACCCGAGCCCAATTCACGGGCCGAGACACTGAGCAAGCCATCAGCGTCGACCTGGAAGGTCACGCGGATTTTCGCAGCACCCGCCACCATCGGCGGAATACCGCGCAGTTCAAAGCGCGCCAGTGAGCGGCAATCGCTGATCAGCTCGCGCTCGCCTTGCAGCACATGCACCATCATGGCCGTCTGGCCATCTTTGTAGGTAGTGAAGTCTTGCGCGCGGGCCACCGGGATCGTGGTGTTACGCGGAATGACTTTTTCCATCAGGCCGCCCATGGTCTCCAGACCCAGCGACAAGGGAATCACGTCAAGCAGCAGCAACTCGCCACCATCGCGTTTGTTGCCCGCCAGGGTATCTGCCTGAATCGCAGCACCAATGGCAACCACTTGGTCCGGATCGATGTCCGTCAGCGGCTCACGACCAAACATCTCAGCCACAGCCTCGCGAACACGCGGCACGCGGGTCGAACCCCCGACCATCACCACCGCCTGAACATCTTCAAGCTCAATATTGGCGTCACGCACGGCACGGCGGCAGGCTTTGAGGCTGCGCGCAACCATCGGTTCGATCAGCGCATTGAAGGCATCACGGGTCAGCACTGCCTGCCAATCGCCATAGCTGACAGGCACCGAGGACGCATCGGTCAGCGCCTCTTTGGCCGCGCAGGCAATTTGCAACAGCTGGCGCTGAGCACCCGGATCAAGGTCCGCCGACAAACCGGCCTGCTCGACGATCCAGCTCGCAATGGCGTGGTCAAAGTCGTCGCCGCCCAGGGCGCTGTCGCCCCCCGTGGCCAGAACTTCAAACACACCGCCGGTCAAACGCAGGATCGAGATATCGAACGTACCGCCACCCAGGTCATAGATCGCAACAACGCCTTCTGCCTGCTGGTCCAGACCGTAAGCCACTGCCGCAGCCGTCGGCTCGTTGAGCAGTCGCAACACATTCAGCCCGGCCAAACGCGCAGCATCTTTGGTGGCCTGACGTTGAGCATCGTCAAAATAGGCGGGAACGGTAATCACCGCCCCGACCAATTCACCGCCCAAGGTCTTTTCAGCACGCTCGCGCAACACCTTCAAGATGTCCGCAGACACCTCTACCGGGCTTTTCGGGCCTCGCACGGTGTCAATGAACGGCATGTGCGACTCACCGCCGACAAAGCGGTAAGGCAGTTGCTCGCCCAATTGCTTTACGTCGGACAGACCACGACCCATCAAACGCTTGACTGACAACACGGTGTTGTAAGGGTCACTGGAGGCCGCCAGGCGTGCGGATTCACCTACCTCGACGCGGTCTGCGTGATAACGCACCGCAGAAGGCAGGATGATTCGACCTTCGGCATCAGCCAGCGGCTCGGAAAGACCACTGCGCAATGCAGCGACCAGCGAATTGGTAGTACCCAAGTCGATACCCACAGCCAGACGACGCTGGTGCGGTTGAGGACTTTGGCCGGGTTCGGCGATCTGCAGTAGGGCCATTGTGATCAGGACTTATCTGTATATCAGGCGTGCAACCGTGGCGGCACTGGGTTAATCGTCGAGGCGCTCTTCTAACTGGCGCACTTCGTAGGTGAGCTTGTCGAGGAACTGCATGCGGCGCATCAGGCGTTCAGCCTGTTCACGCTGTGCAGCATCATCCCAACAGGCAGCGAAGCTTTCGTTCAATTGGTTCTGAGCGGCTTTAAGACGACGCTTGAATGCGGCAACACCCGCTACATCGGCATCGTCTTGAAGGTCTTCAAGCTCTTCGCGCCATTGCATCTGCTGCATCAGAAACTCGGGGTCATGCACCGTGACTTCAAGGGGCATGTCGCCACCACTCATCGCGAGCAAGTAACGCGCACGTTTAGAGGGGCTTTTGAGTGTCTGATACGCCTCATTGAGGCTGGCGGATTGCTCCAGCGCCAGTCGCTGCTCACGCTCGGAAGCATCAGCAAAGCGGTCCGGGTGCACACCACGCGCCAACTCACGGTAACGCGTGGCCAACTGATCGAGGTCCAGATTGAAGCTCGGCTGCAGTTCAAACAAAGCAAAATGACAAGGAGTACCCACGACTGGCCTCAGATGTTGAAGCTCTCGCCGCAGCCACATTCGCCGCGCACGTTGGGGTTATTGAACTTGAAGCCTTCGTTGAGGCCTTCCTTGACGAAATCCAGCTCGGTGCCGTCAAGGTAGGTCAGGCTTTTAGGATCAATGATCACTTTTTCGCCATGGGTTTCGAAGACTTGATCGTCTGCGCCCACTTCATCGACAAACTCCAGCACATAGGCAAGACCGGAACAGCCCGTGGTGCGAACACCCAGACGAATCCCCTCACCTTTGCCGCGCCCATCAAGGGAGCGGCGAATATGCTTGGCCGCCGCCTCTGTCATGCTGATAGCCATCGTGACTCCTTACCTCTCGCCAGTATCATCACCGGCCCTTGCCCTTTCAGGCACAGGCCATTCGGGTCAGATCAAACCTTTCTTCTGCTTGTAGTCGCGAACGGCGGCCTTGATGGCGTCTTCAGCGAGTACCGAGCAGTGAATTTTTACAGGTGGCAAGGCCAGTTCTTCAGCCAGCTGAGTGTTCTTGATGGTCTCTGCTTCATCCAGAGTTTTGCCCTTCATCCACTCGGTTGCCAGGGAGCTGGAAGCAATTGCCGAACCGCAACCATAGGTCTTGAACTTGGCATCTTCAATGATGCCCTGCTCGTTCACCTTGATCTGCAGACGCATAACGTCGCCGCAGGCCGGTGCACCCACCATGCCGGTACCGACATCTGGGTCTTCCGCGTCCATCTTGCCGACGTTGCGCGGGTTTTCGTAGTGGTCAATGACCTTTTCGCTGTAAGCCATGGTACTAATCCTCACTCATCAGAGTCGCTCTTCAGACGCTGTAAAACTGCTATTCGCTGCGCTCTGCAGCGTCTGCTTGCGGCGACTTAAGTTATTAGTGCGCCGCCCATTCGATTTTCGAAATGTCGATGCCGTCTTTGTACATGTCCCACAGCGGCGACAGGGCGCGCAGCTTGGTAACAGCCTCGCAAACCTTCTGCGCGGCGTAGTCGATTTCTTCTTCAGTGGTGAAACGACCGAAGGTGAAACGGATCGAGCTGTGTGCCAGTTCGTCATTTCGGCCAAGGGCACGCAATACATAGGACGGCTCAAGGGAAGCAGAGGTGCACGCCGAACCGGACGATACTGCCAGATCCTTGAGCGCCATGATCAGCGACTCGCCTTCAACGTAGTTGAAGCTCAGGTTCAGGTTGTGCGGAACGCGGGCGGTCATGCTGCCGTTGACGTACAGCTCTTCAAGGTGTTCAACCTGCTTGAAGAAACGGTCGCTCAAGGCTTTGATACGGACGTTTTCAGCGGCCATTTCTTCTTTGGCGATCTGGAACGCTTCACCCATGCCCACGATCTGGTGGGTGGCCAAGGTGCCCGAACGCATGCCGCGCTCGTGACCGCCGCCGTGCATGGCAGCTTCGATACGCACGCGAGGCTTGCGGCTTACGTACAGTGCGCCGATGCCTTTAGGGCCGTAGGTTTTGTGAGCCGAGAAGGACATCAGGTCCACTTTAAGCTTGGCCAGGTCGATTTCAACCTTGCCGGTCGACTGGGCAGCGTCCACATGGAACAACACGCCGCGCGAGCGAGTCAGCTCGCCAATGGCTGCGATGTCGTTGATGGTGCCGATTTCGTTGTTGACGTGCATGATCGACACCAGAATGGTGTCTTCACGCAGTGCGGCTTCTACCATGGCCGGGGTGACCAGACCATCTTCACCTGGCTCGATGTAAGTCACTTCAAAGCCTTCACGCTCCAGCTGACGCATGGTGTCGAGAACGGCTTTGTGTTCAATTTTGTCGGTGATCAGGTGCTTGCCCTTGGAGGCATAGAAGTGTGCTGCGCCTTTGATTGCCAAGTTGTTCGCTTCGGTCGCACCGGAGGTCCAGACAATTTCACGCGGGTCGGCGTTAACCAGATCAGCAACCTGACGGCGAGCGTTTTCTACCGCTTCTTCAGCTTTCCAGCCGAAGACGTGAGAGCGCGAAGCCGGGTTACCGAAGTTCCCGTCAACCAGCAGGCAGTCGCTCATTTTTTGGGCAACGCGCGGATCAACCGGGGTGGTGGCTGAGTAATCAAGGTAAATCGGCAATTTCATGGACTATCTCCTAAATCAGGCTGGCTGGCGCACCGTCGTTTTTATGCAATCACTCGACGGCGGACGCTTCGATCTTATCCAGGTGCGGCGCTTTGCCATTACAGCGGCGCTGATCCTGACGCTGGGCTACTTCTTGTACCTCACGGCGAGTAACAAGATCAGCCAAGCTGATACCACTGAGAAATTCGTGGATTTGCAGGCTCAAATCGCACCACAGGTGGTGGGTCAGGCACGTGTCGCCGGCATGGCAATCGCCAAGGCCCTGGCAGCGCGTGGCGTCGACCGATTCGTTCACTGCATCAATCACCTGGGCAACCTGAATACCTTGCATGTCGCGCGACAGCTGATAGCCGCCGCCAGGGCCACGAACGCTGGAGACCAGGCTGCTGCGGCGCAATTTGGCGAACAGTTGCTCAAGGTAGGAAAGAGAGATGCCCTGGCGCTCGGAAATATCAGCCAGGGACACCGGCCCGTGCTGTGCGTGCAACGCTAAATCGAGCATTGCAGTTACGGCGTAGCGGCCTTTTGTAGTCAGTCTCATGGACAGGTACCACGGAATTCGGAATGGAGGCGAGTATGCTATTCCCGACTGTTTAAGTCAACTATTAGACCTAGTACTTTAGTCGGGATTACCCGCAAAGAGCGGCGGCATTGTAGCAGGGTCTGCGGCGTAATGGCACATGAAGCAGATCCAACGGCCACACACCATCAATGTGGGAGCGGGCTTGCCCGCAATGGCTTCGACGCGGCGCTTCAGGCAAACCGCGCAGAGGCTATCGCGAGCAAGCCCGCTCCCACCGGCCAATTACACCGCCTTGCTTTCGTCCTTGCCCTGGACGCAGGCGAAGTCTTCTTCGCGCAGTTCTGGCAGTTCTTTGGCGCAATAAGGGCTGCCCAAGTCTTTCAAGGCCCCGCACATGCCGTCCAGCTTGCCGTCAACCGCCTGCAAGTGGTCCAGCAACTGGGCAATGGCGCGCGCCACAGGGTCTGGCATGTCTTCGCTTACGCCATAGGCATCAAAACCGATTTTCTCGGCCATGGCTTTGCGCTTCGCCTCGGCCTCATCATCACTTTTGACGATGATCCGACCCGGAATGCCGACCACGGTCGCGCCCGCAGGCACCGCCTTGGTCACCACCGCATTGGAGCCTACTTTAGCCCCCGCACCGACGGTAAACGGGCCCAGTACCTTGGCGCCCGCGCCTACCACGACACCGCTTTCCAGTGTCGGGTGGCGCTTGCCTTTGTTCCAACTGGTGCCGCCCAGGGTTACGCCCTGGTACAAGGTCACGTCATCACCGATTTCAGCGGTCTCACCGATCACAATGCCCATGCCGTGGTCGATAAAGAAACGACGACCAACCTTGGCACCCGGATGAATTTCAATCCCGGTCAGCCAGCGGCCAAAGTTCGACACCAGGCGCGCAAGCCACTTCCAGCCCGCGCCCCACAACATGCCCGAGAGGCGATGGATCCAGATCGCATGCATGCCCGGGTAGCACGTCAACACTTCGAAAGCATTGCGCGCCGCCGGGTCACGATGGAAAACGCTTTGAATATCTTCACGCAGACGCTCGAACATCATTAATCCTTGCGCTTTAGCAGCTCGCCACGGGCCGCTTTTTGGGTTTCGGTGAGAATGCCACGCAAAATGTTCATCTCTGCACGACTGACCGAGCTGCGCCCGTACAGTCTGCGCAGGCGCGCCATCAGATGACGCGGTTTTTCCGGGTCGAGAAATTCGATAGCCACCAACGTCTGCTCCAGGTGCTCGTAAAAGCGCTCCAGCTCATCCATGGTCGCCAGCTCCGTGCTTTTAGTGGAGGCGACTTCTTCTTTTTCAATCTTGCTCGGCTGACCTTGCGCGGCCAGCCAGGCCATGCGGATCTCGTAGCTCAACACCTGCACCGCTGCACCCAGGTTCAGGGAGCTGAACTCAGGGTCGGACGGGATGTGCACATGGTAATGACAACGCTGCAGCTCTTCGTTGGTCAGGCCGGAGTCCTCACGACCGAACACCAACGCGATTTCAGCGCCCTGCCCCGCCTCTTCGACGACTTTTTGCCCACATTCGCGTGGATCCAGCAGCGGCCAAGGGATACGGCGGTCACGAGCACTGGTGCCCAACACCAGATTGCAGCCCACCAGCGCATCTTCCAGCGAGGCGACGACTTGCGCATTTTCAAGAATATCGCCCGCGCCGGACGCCCGGGCATCGGCCTCGTGATGCGGAAAGACCCTTGGCTCGACCAGCACCAAACGCGACAACCCCATGTTTTTCATGGCTCGCGCAGCACCGCCGATGTTGCCGGGATGGCTGGTATTGACCAGAACGACACGAATATTAGACAGCAATGGGAGCGCTCACAGACCGGTAAAAGGGAGCAAATCTTACCTAAGCCCATCACCTTAAGCTACGTAAGCAAACGCAAACCTTCATCTGCCAAAATTTTCTGTTAGAATGTCCGGCTTTCTTTAACGACCTAGGTGAAACGTCCATGCAGCCCATGCTGAATATCGCGCTGCGCGCCGCCCGCAGCGCCAGTGAATTGATTTTCCGCTCCATCGAGCGCCTGGATACCATCAAGGTTGACGAAAAAGACGCCAAGGATTACGTCTCTGAAGTCGATCGTGCTGCTGAACAGAAAATCATCGACGCCTTGCGCAAGGCTTACCCGACGCACGGCATCCTCGGTGAAGAAACCGGCCTGCACGCAGGCAGCGGCGAAGGTGCAGACTACCTCTGGATCATCGACCCACTGGATGGCACCACCAACTTCCTGCGCGGCGTTCCTCATTTCGCTGTCAGCATCGCCTGCAAATACCGTGGCCGCCTTGAGCACGCCGTTGTTCTCGACCCGGTTCGCCAAGAAGAATTCACTGCCAGCCGTGGCCGTGGCGCCCAACTGAACGGTCGCCGTCTGCGCGTAAGCGGTCGCACCAGCCTTGAAGGCGCCCTGCTGGGTACCGGCTTCCCGTTCCGCGACAACCAAATGGACAACCTGGACAACTACCTGGGCATGTTCCGCAGCCTGGTCGGCCAAACTGCAGGCATCCGCCGCGCAGGCGCTGCCAGCCTGGACCTGGCCTACGTGGCCGCTGGTCGTTTTGACGCGTTCTGGGAGTCGGGCCTGTCCGAGTGGGACATGGCAGCAGGCGCACTGCTGATCCAGGAAGCTGGCGGCCTCGTCAGCGACTTCACCGGCAGCCACGATTTCCTTGAAAAAGGCCACATCGTTGCCGGCAACACCAAGTGCTTCAAAGCTGTGCTGACTGCAATCCAGCCACACCTGCCGGCTTCGCTGAAACGCTAAGCGAACCTCGCGCACAAAAAAAGCACCTTTCGAGGTGCTTTTTTTGGTCTGCTTTAACTGTAGGAGGGGCCGGTCGACGCTCGATTGCCTCGCGATCTGTTAAACGATCAAAAGATCGCGAGGCAAGCTCGCTCCTACAGTTTTCAGCGCATCAATTCAGAATCAAGTTGCCCTGCTTATCCACGGCAATTTCATTGCCCGGCTCGTGATCCATACGCACTTTGCCTTCCTTGCCATTGAGCGTGTATCGCACGTCATAACCGACCACCTTTTCACTGATGTCGTTGACGGTGTTACAGCGCGTCTGCGTCGTGGTGTACGTGTCACGCTCCTGCATTCCTTCCTGCACCCGGTTACCGGCGTAACCACCGCCCAAGGCACCCGCCACAGTGGCAATTTTCTTGCCGCTGCCGCCGCCGACCTGATTACCCAACAGGCCACCCGCCACCGCACCAATCACACTGCCGACGATTTGGTGCTCATCCTTGACCGGCGCACGGCGTGTGACAGTCACGTCTTTACACACCTCACGCGGGGTTTTAATTTGCTGCGAGACCGGCTGAACAGCCAACACCTGAGCAGACTCAGGGCCTTTAACCAAGCTGTAAGTGGCAAAAGCGCCACCGGCAGTGACACCGACAGCCCCCAACACCGCACCTACCAGCAAAGACTTGTTCACGTGAACCTCCAGACCATCACACGTGGGAATATTCCCACATCCATCACTCCCAGCCTTGGAGCATAAAAAAAGGCGCGAGTTCAATACTCGCGCCTTTTAGGTGACCACCGGGATTAACAGAACGTTATGGACGGTCGTCGATTTCCTTCTCGCTCGCCGCTGGAGGAATCAAATCCTCGGCGCTGAGCTTGAGCCAGATCAACACTACGTTGGCGATGTAGATCGACGAGTAAGTACCCGCCATCACACCCACGAACAGGGCAATCGAGAAGCCCCACAGGTTGTCGCCACCAAAGATCAACAGAGCGGCAATGGCCAGCAAGGTCGACACCGAGGTCGCCACGGTACGCAGCAGGGTTTGCGTGGTCGAAATGTTGATGTTCTCAACCAGCGTCGCCTTGCGCAGCACCCGGAAGTTCTCACGAACCCGGTCGAATACCACGATGGTGTCGTTGAGCGAGTAACCAATAATCGCCAGCACCGCCGCCAGCACCGTCAGGTCGAAGGTGATCTGGAAGAACGACAGCACGCCCATGGTCACGATCACGTCGTGCACCAGAGAAACGATCGCACCGACCGCGAACTTCCACTGAAAGCGGAAGGCCAGGTACAGCATGATGCCGCCCAGCGCCATCAGCATGCCGAGGCCGCCCTGGTCGCGCAGCTCTTCACCGACCTGCGGGCCAACGAACTCAACGCGCTTGATGACCGCAGGGTTGGCCGAGTCGGCCTCGCCCAGCGCCGCCGCTACCTTGTTGCCCAGCAGCGGGTCATCGCCCGGCATCCGCACCAGCAGGTCGGTTGTCGCACCAAAGCTCTGTACCACGGCGTCGTGGAAGCCGGCCGTAGCCAGCTCATCACGCACCTTGGTCAGATCAGCCGGCTTCTCGTAGGTCAGCTCGATGAGCGTACCGCCGGTGAAGTCCAGACCGTAGTTCATGCCCTTGTGGAACATGCTGAACAGCGCCAGCACGGTAAGCAGCACAGTGACGCCGAACGCAACGTTGCGCACGCCCATGAAGTTGATAGTACGTAACATGGCAGCCCCTTAAATCCACAACTTCTTGAAGTCCCGACCGCCGTAGATCAGGTTGACCAATGCTCGGGTCACCATAATGGCCGTGAACATAGAGGTGAAGATACCGAGCGACATGGTGACCGCAAAGCCTTTAACCGGCCCGGTACCCATGGCGAACAGAATCCCGCCGACCAACAGGGTTGTCAGGTTGGAGTCGACAATCGCCGTGAATGCACGATTGAAGCCCTCATTGATCGCCCGCTGCGGTGTCATGCCTGTGGCCAGTTCTTCACGAATACGCGAGAAGATCAGTACGTTGGCGTCGACCGCCATACCCATCGTCAGAACGATACCGGCAATACCCGGCAGGGTCAGGGTTGCACCCAGAATCGACATCAGGGCCAGCAGCAAGACCATGTTGCCCGCCAATGCCACCGTCGCGATCACACCGAAGAAACGGTAGATAGCGATGATGAAGATCGACACAAACAGCATGCCCCACAGCGAAGCATCAACACCTTTGGCAATGTTGTCCGCACCCAGGCTCGGGCCAATGGTGCGTTCTTCAGCGAAGTACATCGGTGCAGCCAGACCACCGGCACGCAGCAGCAGTGCAAGTTCCGACGCTTCACCCTGACCATTCAGACCGGTGATCCGGAACTGACTGCCCAGCGGCGACTGAATGGTCGCCAGGCTGATGATCTTTTTGTCTTCTTTGAACGACTGAACCGGTACGTCCTTCTCAACACCGTCAACCACTTGCTTGGTGTAGGTCGTCACCGGGCGTTGCTCGATGAAGATAACCGCCATGCTACGACCGACGTTGCTGCGCGTCGAACGGCTCATCAGCTCGCCACCATGACCATCAAGCTTGATGTTCACCTGTGGACGGCCGTGCTCGTCAAAGCCCGCCTGAGCGTCAGTCACCTGGTCACCCGTAATGATCAAGCTGCGCTCGATCTGGGCGGCAGGACGATTGCCCTCGCGGAATTCGAAAGTCTCGGAAGTGGCTTTCGATGCGCCCGGCTCAGCGGCCAGACGGAACTCAAGGTTGGCCGTCTTGCCCAGAATACGCTTGGCTTCGGCGGTGTCTTGTACGCCCGGCAGTTCAACCACGATGCGGTTGGCACCCTGACGCTGAACCAGAGGCTCGGCAACACCCAACTCGTTAACCCGGTTACGGACGGTTGTCAGGTTTTGCTTGATGGAGTATTCACGGATTTCCGCCAGCTTGGCCGGGGTCATCGCCAGACGCAGAACCGGCTGGCCATTGAGGTCCGCTGCCGTTACGTCGAAGTCATTGAAGTTTTTGCGGATCAGGCCGCGCGCTTGCTCACGGGTTGCTTCATCGCTGAAACCCAGCTGAATGGCACCGTTGAGTTGCGGCAGGCTGCGGTAACGCACTTTCTCTTTACGCAGCAGGCTTTTGACATCGCCTTCGTACACTTTCATGCGTGCATCAACGGCTTTGTCCATGTCCACTTCCAGCAAGAAGTGCACACCACCCGACAAGTCCAGACCCAATTTCATTGGGTGAGCACCCAGGCTACGCAGCCACTGAGGCGTTGTCTGCGCCAGGTTGAGCGCAACGACGAAGTCGTCACCCAACGCTTTACGCACAACATCCTTGGCTGGCAACTGGTCGTCTTTCTTGGCCAGACGCAGCAAACCGGTTTTGCCGTTCTGAGCCAGGGAAGCACCTTTGACAACGATACCGTCGTCGGTCAGCGCCTTGCTTGCGCGGTCCAGATCAGCTTCAGTCACCTGCAATGCCGTGCTCGCACCCGACACCTGAATGGCCGGGTCATCCGGGTACAGATTGGGAGCGGAATAAATAAAACCGATCGCCAGCACTGCCAGGATCAGTATGTATTTCCACAGAGGGTATTTGTTCAGCATCAATCACGCCGCCCGCTTAAAACGCGGGGCGCCTTGCGCGCCCCGTCGATTGTTAAAAGTTGAAACTTAGATCGCTTTCAGCGTGCCTTTAGGCAGCGTGGCTGCAACCGAGCCCTTCTGAATTTTCAGCTCTACAGTGTCAGACACTTCGATGACAACAAAAGCGTCGGAAACTTTAGTGATTTTGCCGGCGATACCGCCAGTGGTCACAATCTCATCACCTTTTTGCAGGTTACCCAACAGGGCCTTCTGCTCTTTGGCGCGCTTGGCTTGTGGACGCCAGATCATCAGATAGAAGATGACCAGGAAGCCGACCAGGAAAATCCATTCAAAGCCGCCGCCCATTGGGGCAGCAGCGGCAGGTGCTGCACCGTCCGCGAAAGCGGAAGAGATGAAAAAGCTCATTAAGCACTCCAGTTGCAATGTTGGTTCTTAGAGGTACGAAACTTAGTCCAAAGGCGGCACAGGAAGCCCGCGCTTGGCATAGAAGGCATCGACAAAGGTGGCCAATGTACCCTGTTGAATAGCCTCGCGCAAACCAGCCATCAGCACCTGATAGTGCCGCAAATTGTGGATGGTATTGAGCATGCTACCCAGCATTTCGCCGCACTTGTCCAGATGATGCAGATAAGCGCGAGAGAAGTTCTGGCAGGTATAGCAATCGCAGGTCGGATCCAGCGGCGAATCATCATGGCGATGGAACGCATTGCGGATCTTCAAAACACCCGTGTCGATAAACAGATGCCCATTGCGGGCATTGCGGGTTGGCATCACGCAATCGAACATGTCCACACCGCGGCGCACACCCTCCACCAGATCTTCTGGCTTGCCAACCCCCATAAGGTAACGAGGTTTGTCAGCAGGCATCATTGCGGGCAGGTAATCCAGCACCTTGATCATTTCGTGCTTGGGCTCGCCCACCGACAGACCGCCGATGGCCAGGCCGTCAAAGCCGATTTTGTTCAGGCCTTCGAGCGAACGCTCACGCAGGTTCTGATGCATGCCGCCCTGAACGATGCCGAACAAGGCTGCGGTGTTGTCGCCATGGGCGATTTTCGAGCGCTGCGCCCAACGCAGCGACAGCTCCATGGACACACGAGCCACGTCTTCATCGGCGGGGTACGGGGTGCATTCGTCGAAAATCATCACCACATCAGAGCCCAGGTCACGCTGAACCTGCATCGACTCTTCCGGCCCCATGAACACCTTGGCGCCGTCAACCGGGGACGCAAAGGTCACGCCCTCTTCTTTAATCTTGCGCATGGCACCCAGGCTGAACACCTGGAAACCACCGGAGTCAGTCAGGATCGGCCCTTGCCACTTCATGAAATCGTGCAAGTCGCCGTGCTTTTTGATCACCTCAGTGCCCGGGCGCAGCCACAGGTGGAAGGTGTTGCCCAGAATCATCTGCGCGCCGATGGCTTCAATATCACGCGGCAGCATGCCCTTGACCGTGCCATAGGTGCCCACAGGCATGAAAGCCGGGGTTTCAACCACACCACGGGGGAAGGTCAGGCGACCACGACGAGCCTTGCCATCAGTGGCCAGCAGCTCGAAGGACATACGACAGTTGCTCATGCTTGATCCTCTGGGGCCGGGGCTGGAGCCGTCGGCGCGGGATTGCGGGTGATGAACATCGCATCACCGTAACTAAAGAAGCGGTACCCATGCTCAACCGCAGCCTTATAGGCCGCCATGGTTTCGGGATAACCGGCGAACGCCGAAACCAGCATCAACAGCGTGGATTCCGGCAAATGGAAGTTGGTCACCAGGGCATCGACCACATGAAACGGGCGGCCCGGGAAGATGAAAATGTCAGTGTCGCCACTGAACGGCTTCAGCACACCGTCACGCGCCGCGCTTTCCAGCGAGCGCACACTGGTGGTGCCCACCGCAATCACCCGCCCGCCACGCGCACGGCACGCCGCCACGGCGTCAACCACATCCTGGCCGACTTCGAGCCATTCAGTGTGCATGTGATGGTCCTCAAGGCGCTCAACGCGCACCGGCTGGAACGTACCCGCGCCCACGTGCAGCGTGACAAACGCCGTTTCGACGCCCTTGGCAGCGATGGCCTGCATCAGCGGCTCATCAAAGTGCAGCCCCGCAGTCGGCGCCGCCACAGCACCCAGGCGCTGAGCGTAGACCGTTTGATAACGCTCGCGGTCGGCACCTTCGTCCGGGCGGTCGATATACGGCGGCAACGGCATATGCCCGACGCGATCGAGCAGCGGCAACACCTCATCGGTAAAGCCCAACTCAAACAACGCATCGTGGCGGGCCAGCATCTCGGCTTCGCCGCCGCCATCAATGAGGATTTTTGAGCCTGGTTTTGGCGACTTGCTGGAGCGCACATGCGCCAGCACCCGATGACTGTCGAGCACCCGCTCAACCAGAATTTCCAGCTTGCCACCCGACGCCTTTTGGCCGAACAAGCGGGCTGGAATCACCCGGGTATTGTTAAACACCATCAAATCGCCTGGGCGCAAATGCTCAAGCAAATCAGTGAATTGACGATGTGCCAGTGCGCCACTCTCCCCATCCAGGGTCAGCAGGCGACTGTTACGGCGCTCCGCCAAAGGATGGCGTGCGATGAGTGAATCAGGGAGCTCGAAAGTAAAGTCAGCAACGCGCATGATAGGTTTCGTCTAGCAGGGCCGGGGAGTTTAACGGACTTAGTAAAAATAGACCAATAAGTTGTTGACCGACCTAAATGTCATCTCTATACTTCGCCGCCATTGAGCCCTGATGGCGGAATTGGTAGACGCGGCGGATTCAAAATCCGTTTTCGCAAGAAGTGGGAGTTCGAGTCTCCCTCGGGGCACCATCTTAAAGAAAGACCTTGATTATCAAGGTCTTTTTTTTCGCCTGTAGAAAAGATCAAAAGATCGCGAGCAAGCTCGCTCCTACAAATTTGCGTGCACCCCTCCCCCGTAGCAGTTGACGAGCACCGCGAGGCTACGTCCGGCTGCGAAGCAGTCGTAGTTATTTCGCAGCCACGCATCCTGTAGTCGCTGCCGAGGCACGAAGGCTGCGAGGGGCTCTCCAAGATCAAAAGATCGCGAGGCAAGCTCGCTCCTACAAATGGCGCCTGCCCCACGTTTGCCCTTTTCAACCGGGAGGGTTACTCTCGCTCCGTCGCTGCCCATTCAGCGACCGGACGTCGCGGTCCGAGCATATACAGGCGCACAGGCGCCACCATTTCAATAGCTGGCGCTTTTTTGTGCCCGCTAGTCTGTTATGGCGGCTGTGTGTGGGAGACCTTCGGGTCTGCCGGGGTTCCTGTATGCCCGGTCCGCGAACCCGCACATGGCTGCCACCCTTATTCGTTTCGCGGCGAACTGTGGCAGCTCCTCACATACAGGAGTTACGCCCAATGACACGCCCTGCTTCCCCTTTAATCCATACCACCGGCGCTGCCACGTTTGGCACGTGCAATGCTCAGAATCAACGCTTGTTCAGCGTCAACCCCGGTATTTCGGGCGTTGAGGCGATGGAGCATGCTTCTCTGCTGATGAACTGCGTCAACACACTGTCGTTTCTCGGCGCCATGGACGATGGCAACGAAGCCATGCGCTGGGCTTCGCATTATCTCAGCGAGATGGCCAAGGCGGTCATTGATGACCTCACATTGGGACTGCAGCAGGCTCAAGAAGGGGATGCGGTTTAAGATTAACTGCGCAGAAAACCGGCCACCGCGCCGGTTTTTTTGTGCGACACATCGGTAACCCCGCACGCTAAGCGCCCTCTCCCACTCAACCATCTTGCACAATTGCAGCGCGATCTAGACAATGCGACTCATTATCAATCAGTGATATTGGTTGGCCACTTATGCCCGCTCCTGACCATTGCGCCCTGCACCTGTTGTACAGCGAACATAACGGCTGGCTCAAAAGCTGGTTGCGCGCGCGGCTGGGTAACGCCAGCGATGCAGCCGATTTGGCTCAGGACACGTTTGTACGCTTGCTGGCGTCCCGTGATATCGAGCAGATCCGCGAGCCGCGCACTTACTTGAGCGCCATTGCCCGTGCACTGATGATCGACAAGTTCCGGCGCCGTGCCCTGGAGCAGGCGTACTGCGAAGCGCTGGCCCTGCACCCTGAGCCGATGGATATTTCGCCCGAAAAACGCCTGCTGATTCTCGAAACCCTGGTGGCGATTGATTCCATGTTGGACGGCCTGGGCGAGCGCACGCGGCAGATTTTCCTCAGCGTTCAACTGGAAGGCCTGAGTTATGTGGCCACCGGCAAACGCTTGGGGGTGTCGGTGACCACGGTCAAAAAGCACGTGATCCGCGCCATGACACACTGCTTGCTGTTAACGGAAGACTGATGGCACCGCCTCTCGATCTTCACACCCTCGAAGCCGCCGCCACCTGGTATGTGCGGCTCAGCAGCAGTGCGCCCAATGAGGCAGACCAACAGGCGTGGGCCGCCTGGTTGCAGGCCAGCCCGCAGCATGCACGGGCCTGGGCGCGCGTGGAGAAACTGCAAAGCCAATGGGCCGGGCTGCCGGCAGAGGTTACGTTGACAACCTTGGCCGGGGTGAAGGCGCGTCGCCGCGCGGTGCTCAAAACCCTGGGC
>NZ_WIWK01000058.1:0-37085 GCF_009600165.1 Pseudomonas sp. FSL R10-0399 | reverse complement strand
TCGTAGCTCAGCTGGATAGAGTACTCGGCTACGAACCGAGCGGTCACAGGTTCGAATCCTGTCGAGTGCACCATTTAAGAGTTAGTTGCTTCGGTAGTTAACTTTGCTTAAACCAGGGTGGGCTGGTCTAACAAACACAACTTGCACTCGTAGCTCAGCTGGATAGAGTACTCGGCTACGAACCGAGCGGTCACAGGTTCGAATCCTGTCGAGTGCACCATTTATAAGTTAGTTGCTCCGGTAGTTAACTTTGCTTCAACCAGGGTGGTCTGGTTTAACAAACACAACTTGCACTCGTAGCTCAGCTGGATAGAGTACTCGGCTACGAACCGAGCGGTCACAGGTTCGAATCCTGTCGAGTGCACCATACACCAAGAAGCCCGCATTTTATGCGGGCTTTTTGCTGTCTGCGATTTATGAAATATCGAATCGCCCCGGCAGGCAGCCTTTTTTGTCACGTCCCCGACTTATCTTCTGTTTATCGTGAACCCGCCTCCAGGAATTAACCGGGCCGGGCGAGGTCTCTTTGTAGGAGCGAGCTCGCCTCGCGATCTGTTGATCTTCTAAAAAATGCCAGACCGCACGAAGATTCATAAAAAAGGTGTGCTCTGCCAAGCGCTTTTAGCGTCGCAGATTCAGCGGTCCAGACGCAGCCGTAAACGTTTGTTATCTCCACAGATTTATAGCGTCATTAATTTTTAAGCCGTGTATGATTGCGCCCGTCAGCCCCGCCGGGGCTTGTGGAATACCTCCATGGACTTACCCAGTAGTAACTCAGCATCCCGTTTTTCCAATCATGAATTGACTGATTGATCCTTCCGGCGTGCCCTGCTGCTGGGAGTGGAGTTCGCCTATGACCGAAGTTGAAGTAAAGAAAGCGCAAGACAGCCTGCAAAGCCGCCTGGCTCAAGTGATTGAGCTGCTCAACCGCCAGCGCGTGGTTGAGGGCCTGACACACCGTCAGGAAGGCCAGCACCAGGATCGCGTCGAGACCCTGGTTCATCGCCAAAACCTTGTTGAGCTCCAGCGCAAGCTGGAAGACCTGCACTCCGCAGACGTTGCCTACATTCTGGAAGCCTTGCCCCTGGACGATCGTCTGACCGTCTGGCAGTTGGTCAAGGCTGACCGTGATGGCGACATCCTGCTCGAAGTGTCTGACTCTGTGCGTGAAACCCTGATCGCCGACATGGACGATCACGAGCTCCTGGCTGCCGCCAAGGAGATGGACGCCGACGAACTTGCTGACCTGGCCCCTGAGCTGCCGCGAGACGTCATCCATGAGCTGATGGAAACCCTCGATGCGCAACAGCGTGAGCGCGTTCGCTCCGCGTTGTCCTATAACGAGGACCAGGTCGGCGCCCTGATGGACTTCGAGATGGTGACGATCCGTGAAGACGTCAGCCTTGAAGTCGTTTTGCGTTACCTGCGTCGCCTCAAAGAATTGCCTGGCCACACCGACAAACTGTTTGTGGTCGATTACGACGGCGTGCTCAAGGGCGTGCTGCCGATCAAACGTCTGCTGGTCAACGACCCTGAAAAACAAGTGGCTGACGTGATGGCCAGCGACCCGGTGAGTTTTCATCCGGACGAAGACGCCTACGATGCCGCCCAAGCGTTTGAGCGTTACGACTTGATCTCGGCGCCGGTGGTCGACAAAAACGGCAAGTTGATTGGCCGTTTGACCATCGACGAAATGGTCGACCTGATCCGTGAGGAAAGCGAAAGCGAAGTCCTCAACATGGCCGGTCTGCGCGAAGAAGAAGATATCTTTGCTTCGGTGTGGAAATCTCTGCGTAACCGTTGGGCCTGGCTGGCGATCAACCTGATCACCGCCTTTATTGCTTCACGGGTGATCGGCCTGTTTGAAGGCTCGATTGAAAAACTGGTGGCCCTGGCGGCCCTGATGCCCATCGTGGCCGGTATCGGCGGTAACTCCGGTAACCAAACCATCACCATGATCGTGCGCGCCATGGCGCTGGACCAGGTGAACACCGGCAGCACCAAGCGCCTCATGCGCAAAGAGCTGGCCGTGGCCTTGATCAATGGCGTGGTATGGGGCGGGGTGATCGGTGTGGTCGCCTACCTGCTATACGGCAGTTGGTCGCTGGGGGTGGTGATGACAGCCGCCATGACGCTCAACTTGCTGCTGGCGGCGCTCATGGGCGTGTTGATCCCCATGACACTGGCCCGCTTCGGGCGTGACCCGGCCATGGGCGCGAGTGTAATGATCACCGCCATGACCGACAGCGGCGGGTTCTTTATCTTCCTGGGGCTGGCAACGTTGTTCTTGCTCTGACCAAAAAGGCCTGACCGGCAACTAGCCCGTCAGGCCTTTTTTATTGGTGCCTGAAAGGCGCCCATAAAAAAGCCAGCAGAGCGCTGGCTTTTTTGTTGCCTGGGTTAAATCAAGACGCGTCGGATGTAGCTTCAACATCGTGAGCAATCAAGGAAACCAAAGCGTTTTGTTGGCGGTGAGACAGTTGGCGGAAGCGTTGCAGTAACTCGCGTTCATTCAGGGAAAGCTCGGGGCTGTCCAGACGCAGGCTGGGTTCATCGCCCAGTGCGCCTTCCTGAATGAGGCTTTGCTCAAGGCGAGCAATAATCTCGGAGTTCATGCTGCGGTGGTGATTGCGAGCCACTTCGGCAATGCGTTCACGCATTCCGTCTGGCAGGCGAACGACGAACTTGTCAGCCGTACGGCTTGAGTAAATTGCCTGTTTCAATGGGCGCATTATAGTTAACCGGTTAGTTCAGGGGAGCGGTTCTCGGAAATTGGCCGCAAGATATGGTTTCAGACCAGGCTTGTGGCCAAATGTTCAACCTGAATTGCAAAGAGGCGCGCATCATGCCTCATATCTGCCACTTCCCTGGCGTCAATTCTGTGACAAATATTGAACGGGATAAAGGCTATAAGCCAGCACCTATTGTCAAAAATGTGCGTTGTCCTACGTAGTTTACAGGCTATCGGCTTTTCTAAAAGGAACCATTATGTGTAAAGGCCATCATTGACTGACTTGAATGCTTCTTAGCAGCCCCCATCTTGTTGCCTCCTCACCCTGTGCGGGTGAACCCAGCCTTACGCAGCCGCGTCCCGGAGATCCACCGAGTGCCAGGTAAATTGATCTATTTGATGGGGCCTTCAGGCTCAGGCAAAGACAGCCTGATCGAAGCTGCACGCCCTGATTTGGCGGCGCGCGGGTGTGAAGTGATCCAGCGGGTGATTACCCGTTCGGCAGAGTCGGCAGGTGAAGAGGCGATTGGCGTTAGCCGCGAAGCGTTCCAGGAACTCAAGGCCAGCGGCGCCTTTGCTCTGGACTGGCAAGCCAATGGTCTGAAATACGGCATACCCGTGCAGCTGGATCATTGGCTAGCGGCCGGGCGTCACGTGCTGGTCAACGGATCGAGAGGGCACCTCAAACAGGCCCGCGAACGCTACCCGGACTTGCTGGCGATTATGTTGCGGGTTGATACCGACGTCTTGCGTCAGCGTTTGCTGACCCGTGGTCGAGAAACCCCGTCAGAAATAAACGCCCGCTTGGCGCGCAATGAACTCTTTTTGGAGTCTGTAGAAGCGTTAGTCGCAGACGGCGTGCACCTGCTGGACAACTCGGCCGCCTTGCAGATTGGCGTTCAGCGCTTACTCGCGCTCATAGATGCCGCCATCGCGACGCCTCAGCGCAACTGAGGGTCAAACTTGAAGCGGCGACCCAGTGCGCGGGCTACCAGCCAGCCAGCAAAAAACACGGTGGCGGCAATCAACGGCGTATTCCCCAACTCGTCCTGAGAGAACAGACCCAGAGCTAGGCTCAGCAGGGCGAGCATCAACAAGCCGAAAGCAATTTTGGACATGGATTAGACATCTCTATTTTCAGAAAACCCAGCGATCGCCCTGGGTGTTCTCGAAGGCGGCAGGAGTGGTTGAGCGCTCGGTGGCCAAATGCGGGGTAACGTGGCTGTTACCTATCATCACGGCCCGTTGTGGCATCGGCGTATGCGGTTTGCTGTACGTGCCGGCTACATCCATACCGGGCTCGGCGGCAACAGGGTCGGCGTAAAAGTGAAAGCCAGTCAAAACCGCCAGGGCAAGAACATTCAACAAGAAAAGGGTTCTGTTCATGGTCATGGCAGTCATCTCTTAGAATTAGGTGATGCCATGAATAGAGCAGGCATCATGCCAACTCTTTTTGTTTACAAAACCCTTATAAATCAATGGTTTGCTGGTGATCGCGAGGGCCGATCAATTGCAAATTGCAATGATGGCTTTTTGGTGTAATGCAAAATGCACGATGCTGGAAAACCAGGCGGGGAAGTGACTAAAAACCTGACGCAAACGCTCTTGCGGCGTAGGATTCAACGCAAGGTGTTAATGGCCAATTATCTTCAGCATCCCCCAATCAGTTCCCTCTCCTGCGGGAGAGGGTTAGGGTGAGGGGCTTTTGCTCTAAAAATCTAACCTGAAACTACCGCATAAACTTCGCCGCCCACCCCGAAATCACCTTGGGGCGCGGCTGCGCATACGTGCGCACCTTGGACGTCGACAACCCAAGACGCACCAGCGACTCAGCAACCGTCACCGCCGCGCTCACGCCATCAATCACCGGCACCCCGGTGCGCTGACGAATCTGCTCATCCAGCCCGGCCATACCGCCACAGCCCAAGCAAATCACCTCGGCACGGTCCTCACTCACCGCCAGTTCGGCCTGGCGCACAATGGCCTCCAGTGCGCGCTCGGGTGACTCCTCCAATTCCAGCACCGCCAGGCCGCTGGCCCGCACCGACGCACAGCGATCCCACAACCCCGACAGGCGCAGGCGATCTTCAATCAACGGCACCGTGCGATCCAGCGTGGTCACCACCGAATACGCGCGGCCCACATACATCGCCGTGCTGGCCGCCGCATCGGTAATGTCCACCACCGGCACGTTGAGCAACTCCTGCAAACCTTCGCGCCCATGCTCGCCATAACCCGCCTGAATCACCGCATCAAACGGCTGGTCGTAGGACATGACCTTGTCCATCACCGCAATGGCGGCCAGATAACTCTCAAAATTGCCTTCAACCGAATCAGCCCCAAAATCCGGGGTCAGGCCGATAATCTCAGTCCCGGGCGCCGCGGCCGCCTGCGCTTGTCGCGCAATGGCCTGGGTGATGCTGTCAGTCGTATTGACGTTGACCACGAGAATTCGCATGCAAGCTCCTGCAACAAAAAAGTAAAAACACGGCCCGCCATCCGCGGGCCGCACAACACTCAGTGGCTGACGTTATCAACCGCAATCGACTCGCCGCTGACACTGGCGTAATGCGCCTGGCGCTTGGCAAAAATCAGATACAACAGCGCCGCGATGCCCGCACCAATCAACCAGGAGAACGGCGACACCTCATGAAACCCCGGCACCAGTGCCAGCACGATGGCGATCAGCGCTGCCGGAATAAAGGCCGCCACGGCGCGCATATTGACCCCGCGTGAGTAAAAATAAGCGCCGCGTGGGTCTTCGCTGTACAGCGCGGGCACATCGATCTGGCCTTTTCGCAGCAGCCAGTAATCGACCATGATCACCCCGTAAAGCGGGCCGAGCAGGGCGCCCAGGCCCGACAGGAAGTACACAATCACCAACGGGCTGTTATAGAGGTTCCACGGCAAAATCAGCACCGCAATGGTGGCGCTGATCATCCCGGCGCGGCGGAACGTCAAATGCCGGGGCGCCAGGTTGCTCAGCACAAACGCCGGGGCGACAAAGTTGGCCATGATATTCACCGCCACCGTCACAATCAGAAACGCCAGGCAGCCCAACACCAGGAAAAACGTATTCGGGATGGACGCGATGATTTGCGTCGGGCTTTCGATAATTTGCCCGTTGATTTGAAACTGCGCGCCGCACAGCAGCACGGTGATCCCGGCGAACACCAGAATATTCACCGGCAGGCCCCAGAAGTTACCGACCTTGATGGTTTTGCAGCACGGCGAAGAGCGGGAGAAGTCGCTGAAATTCAAAATCAGCGTGCCATAAATCGCCAGCCACAACGCCCCGCCAGCAAACACATTGCGCCACACCTCGGCGGTGCTCAGCGGCACGCGGTTAGACCAGGCGATGGTGCCGTTGGCCTGAAAATACATCCACGCCGCCAGGCTGATCACCGTCAGTAAAATCACCGGCCCGGCAAACGCCTCATAACGGCGCACCATCTCCATGCCATACGCCAGGATGACCAGTTGCACCAGCCAGATCGCCACAAAACACACCCAACCCAGGCTCGACAGCCCCAGGATCGAGTCATGGTCAAACGCCGCAAAACCGGGGTGCACCGCCACCAGCAGTACGCGCAGTACCACCGACGCCAAATATGTCTGAATCCCGAACCAGGCAATCGCGATAACCGCACGGATCAACGCGGGAATCTGCGCCCCATGCACACCGAAACTGATACGGCTGATCACCGGAAACGGCACCCCGGTGCGCTGACCCATATAGCCGGACAGGTTCATGAACATAAACACCAGCCCTGCACCGATACCCAGCGAGAGCAGAATCTGCCAACCATTCAGCCCCAGTGCATACAAACCGATGGCGAACGAGTAATTGGCAATGTTGTGCACATCATTGGTCCACAGCGCAAAAATGCTGTAACGCCCCCAGCGCCGACCTTCAGCTTTGGTCGGTGCCAGATCGTTGTTATGCAAGCGTGGGCTGAGCGCCAGCGTGGCAGACGAACTGTCCGCCAGCGGTTGTGGGGTAGAAACGGAAGAGGGTAAATCCAGAGCGATAGTGCTGGAGAGTCTTGTGCGCATTCTGGGCAAGCTCCTGACCCCGTACCTGCGTCATGACAGGGTGGAATCACTGGTGATGAAGTCCGCGTTATGCCTGCATTTAGAGTGCAAGCTACTAAACAACGTGTACTTAGTTTTGTGTGTCTTTGTATACAAGTGTCGTTTAGCTCATAGCGATATTCATGCCAGCCAACAGCGCCGGGGCAGCGTGCGCGTCCTCAGAAACTTTGAGTGTTTCTGTAACAGCTTGAAAAATAAGATGAATTAAAAAAGTATTAAAAAGCGTGAAATGCGCAAGGCAGGAAAAATCAACAAACGCCCAAAAGTGTGCGCCCCAAAAAGGCTGTTACTTTTTGATGCACGCCCCCCGCGTCGCACCCAATGAGTGCACCGTTATGTGACAACCTGTATACGATTTCTTAGGGGTAGGAGCTGCCGAAGGCTGCGATCTTTTGATCTTAAAAAACGTGCCTGCTTGCACCCAGGCACGTACTGCTCTAGTGCGTCGTCAAACCATCCAGCGACTTATCGACATACGCCTTGGCCAGCTCCACCAAGTGCATGCTCGACAACACCAAACTGCGTGCATGGCCGCTCAAACCATTTCCCGCCTCACTCGCCGAAGCGCCCGCGCAGCGCAACAAGTCTGACGCCTGGGCCAAAGCCGCTTCTAAATTGACACTGTCGGGGATGACATACGTGGCCTGATCCACGTGTCGTGGAGGCTTAGGGTCGAGCAAATAAAAGTCCAGTGCACGCTCAGCGGCGGCACGGTCCAACGACACATCACTGCACTGAGCAGCCTCGTGCAAGGGGAGGGTAGGTGGATCGGGAACAATCTTCTTCATGGCACAACTCCAATTTCATTAAAGGAGCTGTCACATATCGCTACTAAACGAGAGGTGGCAGCCGTGCGCAGGTTAGTAGACCGGTGAATTTGGCAAAACCGGCGCGCTCGAAGGCGCCCTGCGCACGGCCACCATAAAACGCAGGCCGTAAAAAAGCGCCTCGCGGAGGTGGCGCCTTGCGCCAAATTCACATCGTAGGGCTACTAAACCCGACCGCTGAAAGACAGCGATGGGCCGAGACTATTCCCCGGACTGAACAGGCGCAAGCGAATGGGATTTTCTCGGAAGTTTCACCGGATGGAAAGCGAAGCGTCGTACGAAAAGCCTTATTTTGCGCCAACCCCCGCCACCGGAGGCCCCAATCAAACTGTAGGAGCCAACTGCCTCGCGATCTTTTGATCCCCGCAAAAATCCCGCCACCCCAACCACCCACCCTCCACCCTGTAGCGCACCCACCCACACGCAAAAAGCCCACGGACGACATGACAAACAAAGGCATGCCCGTTAACATGCACGCCGTCCTCTGCGTCACGCCATCAGCGTGTGGCGCAAACGTTTGTCTCAGTAGCTCAATTGGATAGAGCATCCCCCTCCTAAGGGGAAGGTTGCAGGTTCGAACCCCGCCTGGGACACCACCTTAATCAGGTGGTTAGCTATGTTTTCTGATAGACCCTCGAATGGGTTTCTCTCAAGCCCCCACTTCTCTGATCCCCAAGGTCGGATTTTGCCCACGCGCTTCGTAAAAGTGATGGATGTTGCTTGTGGCTCGCGAATAACTACTAATAACCCAAAGCGGGCAGTTAAGCTGAAACCGCCACTGTGCGTGCCGGATACAAGCGTATTGTTCGATCCGCTTTACCCCTCCAGAAAATCCTGAAAAAGGGCGATGAAAATGGATGTTGAATTGGCTCATAAGATTGAGGCCGCAGAATGCGAGTATTTACGTTCGCGCGTTGAGAATCTGGCAGATGTCAGCGGCAATCCTTATGGTGCACGTGTTTTTTTCAATGCTGACTTTCCGTGCTTTCAAGTAAAAGCATCGCCTAGCCCGATGTTCAACCGCATCTACGGTGACATCGCCAGCGACCCCTTGGCAGTGTTGAAATTGCTCAATGACTCAGCGGAGCGATCGGCTGTCACCCCTCTTATCGGAAAATCTTCGGCGCTGGAGCAATACGCCATTTTGGGCGAAGCTCGGCTTGAGCGTTTGAGGGGCTGGACTCACCTGCAATTAGCGTGTGCTATTGAAAACGTGATTTTGAGTTATCACTCATTCGAAATTGAAGAGGTCACGCCGAAAACTCTGCCTTTATTCGCAGAAGTGCACGCGGCTGGCTTTCATACCAAGCCGGAGCATCGGCTGCTGAATCAGGCTTCCTTTGCAGGGCAGAGGCCTGATGGACGTCTGTAAATCTATGTCTTGAAAGCGCAGGGAGTGGTGGTTGCAGGGGCTTCGATGTACTTGGCCAGCAATGGTGTTGCTTACCTTGGAACGGCGGCAACTCGAAAAGATGCTCGGGGCTACGGTTACCACGCAGCGCTGATTTCTCACCGAATAGAGCAAGCAAAGAAGCATGGTGGTCAATGGGTGGCTGCGACCGCGTTGGCCAGCTCCCAAAGCCGCCGAAATCTGGAGCGTGCCGGGTTCACGGCATCCCATGCCCAAGCACTGTACCGTCTGGCCGATATCTGAAATAAACGGCAGAGAAGGAGCGGCCGCTTCTGGTCGATTGCCGCCCCTCACCAAGGGCAGCAATCCTGTCACTTGCCGCCCCTCATCCCCCCTCACACCACCGCGACTTCAACCGCTCTGGAACGCCAAACAGAACCCAACACCATCAACAACCCCAGACCCGCCATCGCCGCCCCGGCCAGGGAAATCGCCGGATAACCCCAACCCGCGTTGATCACCGCTCCGCCCAGTGCTGCGCCAATCGCGTTGCCAAAATTGAAGGCGCCAATGTTCACCGCAGAGGCAAGGTTGGGCGCGTCTTTGGCTGCTTCCATGACGCGCATCTGTAGCGGCGGCACCAGGGCGAAGCTGGCGATGCCCCATATCAGGATGGCCAGTGCGGCAGGCACCTCCCAGCGCATCAGTAGGGTGAACGCCAGCAAGACGAGAATCAGTACGCTTAGCGACACGATCAAGGTGCGATCTATCGAGCGGTCAGCGGCCTTGCCGCCCCACATATTGCCCAGCGTCAAGCCCACACCAAACAGTACCAGCATGGCGGTGATGTAGGCGGTGGAACCATGGGTCTCGCTGCTGAGGATCGGCGCGATGTAAGTGAAGACGGTAAACATTGCGCTCGATCCGACGACGGTCAGGGCCAAGGCGCCCAGCACCGGACCGCGCCCCAGTACTCGAATTTCGGCCATTACACCGGCGCTTGGCGGCGTCTTCAGGTTAGGCAGGGCGAACCACAGCGCGGCCATGGTCAACAAGCCGAGGCCAGTGATGCCCCAGAACGCGGTGCGCCAACCGAACAGTTCACCAAACCAGGTGGCCAGCGGCACACCACCGATGGTCGCCAGGGTCAGGCCCATGAACATCGCCGCAACCGCCCCGGCACGTTTTTCCGGGGCGACCACGCTGGCGGCGACGATGGAGCCAACCCCAAAAAATGCACCATGGTTGAGTGAGGTCACCACCCTGGCGATCATGAGGCTGTAGTAATCGGTGGCCAGGGCTGACATCAGATTACCCAGGGTGAAAATCGCCATGAGCCCGATCAGCAGATAGCGCCGGGGAATTTTGCCGGTGGTCAGGGTCATCAGCGGTGCGCCGAGCAATACGCCCAACGCATATGCGCTGACCAGCAAACCGGCGGCGGGAATGGAAACGCCCAGATCCGCAGCGATACCCGGCAACATGCCCATGGGGGCGAATTCTGTTACGCCGATGCCAAAGGCTCCGATGGCGAGCGCTACAAGGGGTGGATTGATACGCATGACAGGCTCCTTATCTATGCCGCTAATGCTACGATCCCGTCTTTTCAAGCGGTAGATAGCATTTTTGGCAATCACCTTTGCGCGGGAGGCACAAGTGGACTTCAACGGCAGGTCAGGTGAAATGAGCGTGTTCACCACCGTGGCGCAAGAAGGCAGCCTCTCGGCCGCCGCGCGTGCACTGGGCCTGACACCCTCAGCAGTCAGTCGGATTATCGCGCGTACCGAGCAACGCCTTGGCACCCGCCTGTTGTTGCGCACCACCCGAGCGATCACCTTCACTGCCGAGGGCGAAGCGTTCCTGCGCGGCGCACGGCGTATCCTGGCCGACATGGACGAAGTCGAAGAAGCCATCGCCGACCAGGGCGTACCCAGGGGGCGATTGCGGGTCAGTGCCGCCCTTGGCCACGGACGGCTGGCCATCGTTCCCTTGGTTGCCGCATTCAGCGCCCGATACCCGAACATCGTCGTCGACCTTACCCTCGGCGACGAAGTGGTCGATATTCTCGGCGGGCAGGCCGACGTCGCGGTCCGCTTTGGCCATCTGCCCGACAGCCCGCTGACCGCGCGCAGAATCGGCGACACCGGCCAGGTCGTGGTGGCATCGCCCGAGTATTTACAGCGCCACGGCATCCCCCAGGCACCGGAAGACCTGTTGCAGCACAACTGCCTACGCTTCAACTTCCGGCGTGCCGAACCCAACTGGCCGTTCATCCGTGATGGAGAAGAGTTCTCCCTAAAGGTCAGCGGTAACATCGAATGCAGCAGTGGTGAAGCGCTGGCACAACTCGCGCGCGTAGGTGCCGGCATTGCACGTATCGGTGAGTTCAGCGTGAGCGAGGACCTGCAGCGCGGCGACCTTATTCCCCTGCTGGAAGCCTGGAACCCCGGGGACCGCGAACCGATTCATGCGGTGTTCGTCGGCGGGGCGGCAATGCCTGCGCGAGTGCGATTGTTCGTGGATTTCTTGCTAGAACATCACCGGATGTGAGCGCGGGCGTGAGCTGATATTTTCGGGGGCTTGTGATGTTGAAGTGAGCAACACATTTCTGCGTGCCCTATTAGTAGATGGATGGGGCGTTTGCACGTCTTAAATGGCTGTCGTGAGAGTTCGCTTGAACGTCACGAAAGTCGGCTTTCGGCCAAAAGCAGCCTCTCAACGTGTCGCACATTGACCTCTGCGAAGAAAATCTTTAAGCGCCGCCTGATAGAGCGTCAATGGCTGATTGCCCGTATTGAAGAGTGCAAACGGAATCATCGTGAGATGTGAAAACGACGTGGAGTTTATCGAGTAGGTTTTCTGCCTGCAAAAGCGCTGGTCCTTATTCAATATAAAATCAAACTTGAAAAGGTTTGTCCGCGTACACCAACTGGGGATCAAACCCAGACTCAGACCCGTCAAGTAATCTTGTCCGCAAGCGCCGCCAGATGAGAACTCCGAGATCTTTATTTCTAATGCCGGCAGGCTCGGGGCGGCAAGGCTGGAGTTCTTATCCTGTGCATCGGGAATAACGTTGAGTGTCGCTGAGTATGCGTCCTTGCCGAAGCGACTGTCTTTCCATGGGGAGTTTATTGCGTAACTGAAGCTGGAGATGATTTCTTGTGTTTCGGGTTCAACGGGTTCGTTGATTGTCGGCTGGGACGAATAAGATGTGCAGCCGCAACAGAGTATCGCAATGCTGACAAACACAAACCCGTTGGCTTTTAAGCGACGCATACTCAGTTTTCCCTAACTATCAATTAGCCAACATACCTGTCACTTAACGCCGTATAGCATCTTATCTACACGCTGGACGGCTGAATCAGCATAACAGGGCAGACTGTACGCGCGACACTTCGGGAGAGAGAAAAGGCCGTCGCCATGCCTTCTTTACCCCAACCCAGTGCGAACCCGCGAACGTTGAAGGCAAACGCAGAACGACAACACCTGCCCAAGCTGTCCAGCGGCTCCTATTGGCCGAAAGCGGCCCTTCTCGACAGGCTGCTATCGGCCACCGCCAAACGGCTACAGATTATCGAGTGGGTGCCGCTTAGATGGACGCCACCTCACCCCCCCATCCCCTGTTGACCGGCTGAGTTATTCAACTGCTCCATCTCAAGCTGTTTCGCAGCACTAACTTCAAGGTTTGCACGCTCTTCATCCAGATACCGATAAATACTTTGAAGGTTGGCGATTTTCAGTTGGACTTCTGCCATCTTTTTTTCAATCAGCTTGGCGCCGTCAGCACAATCGATCAGCTTATTGCGCTGCGCATCCAGAATCTCGCCTATTTCCCCCAGGGAAAATCCCATGCTTTGCGCGCGCTTGATAAAGTCCAGGTCGTGCAGCGTTTGGGCTGTGTAATCGCGATAGTTGTTCGTCCGCCGCTGCGGTGAGATCAGGCCGATTTGCTCGTAGTAACGTAGCGTATGGCGGCTGGCACCGCTGCGGGCTTCGAGTTCGCCGATTTTCATGAAAACACCGCTTGACCCTAGAGTTGGGTCGACAGTTTACGCTCGGCTCCTTACCTCAAACAAGGAACAGGGAAATGGGCGTGGAGTGCTTTGTCACGGGGGGAACCGGTTTTATCGGTCAGCATTTAGTGGCGTATCTGAGTGCACAAGGTCATACCATTCGGGTGTTGATGCGTCGCCCGGAGCGACTGGCTCAACTGCGCGAGCAAATCGATACGTTGGGCGGGTGTGCAAGCCGGGTATTTGCCGTAACGGGTGATCTGCAACGGGACACTCTCGGGCTGAGTCTTGCTGATCGCGAAGTGCTAAGGCACGCCAGCGTCGTGTTCCATCTGGGCGCCCACTTCGCGTGGGGGCTTTCAATCGAGCAATCTCGTGCGGTGAATGTAGAAGGGGCAAAGCGCGTTGCGCTGTTGGCGGCTGAGCAAAAAAGCCGGTTAGTGATGATTGGCGGCTACATGCTGAAAAACCATGAACATCTGCAACGCATCGGTATTGATCCTCGTTATCCGCAGCGCACGAATTGGCCTGCCGTCTACCGGCAAGTCGGTGGTTACGAGGCGAGCAAGCTGGAAGCGCATTTTGCGACCTTAGACGTCATGGCCGCCAAGGGAGGGGAGATGACGGTTGTCCACCCCGCGACGGTCTGTGGCCACAGCCGCACGGGGCATATCGTTGACGGTCAGCCGCTAGTGGAACTGATACGCAACCTTGTGCAGGGAAAACTGACGGCTGTGCCGGGGACCGCCAGGCACTGGCTGCCAATGGTCACCGTGGATTACCTGGTTGAGCTGGTGGCGGCGTGTGCTTTTGATCCTGCCATGGCGGGTCAGGAACTACTGGCGCTTGATGACCAAACGCCTGATGTGCGGGAACTCTTGAAGCAGTTGGCACACCCTTTGGGCATAAAGTCTCCCAACTACTTTATTTCACTGCGATTACTGAAATTAATGCTGCGTATCCCTCCCGTCGCGCGGATGTTGAATACCCAGCCAGAAGCCTTGGACTTTATTCAGACCACTCGTTTCGATACAACAGCGCTCGAGCAATTTGCCAACAGGCATGGAATAGCCAAGCCAGAGATACGTCAGTCTTTGCAGCACACTGCAACGTTCGTCAATTCACATTACCTGGTCAGGGGCTAAGCCCGCTGACGTGTCCTCAAACAGTGTGCCGTCGATGCCGGGCGGCATGTTGAAGCGCTGCCGATTTATCAATGCATCAAGGCTTGTAAAGTAATGCTTCAACGACAACCCCGAACGCCGATGAATGTTCACGGCGATTGGGGTAGTAGAGGTGGTAACCGGCGAAGGGTTGGCACCAGTCTTCCAGCACCCGCACAAGGCTACCGTCGGCAAGTTCCTTCGCCACCATGTCCTCCGGCAGAAAACCCAAGCCACACCCCGCCACGGCCGCCCGCAGGATCGGCACGCTGCTGTTGAACGTCCATTGCCCTTCGACACGGGCCTTCAGTTCGTGACCATCCTTTTCAAAATCCCATTGCATCAGGCTGCCATGGGTAGGCAGGCGCAGGTTGATGCAATTTTGTGCTGCCAGATCACCGGGCACCTTCGGTATTGGCCGCTGTTTGAAGTACTCGGGTGAGCCCACGACGGCAATGCGCAAGGATGGCCCGACCGGCACGGCGATCATGTCTTTAGCCACCTGATCTCCCAGGCGAACGCCGGCGTCATAGCGTTGCGCGACGATGTCGGAGAGGGCGTAGTCGACGGTAATTTCGACATGGATGTCCGGATAGTTGGGCAGCACTTTTGAAAGCTTGGGCCACAGAATATTGTTGGCGGCATGTTCGGATGCTTGAATCCGCACAGTGCCCGCCGGGGTGTCACGAAACTCGCTGACCGCGGCCAGTTCCAGTTCGATTTCATCGAACCGCGGCGCCATCGACTGATACAGCCGCTGACCCGCTTCGGTCGGTGAAACGCTGCGCGTGGTACGCGTCAGCAAGCGCACGCCCAGTCGGCTTTCCAATGTGCGCATGGTGTGGCTCAGCGCCGACTGCGAGACGCCAAGCTGGGCGGCTGCGCGGGTGAAACTGCCTTCGCGGGTGATGACCACGAAGGCTTGCAGGTCGTTAAGGTTGGCGCGGGACATTGATGAGAACCTCTCATGAGGGGCGCGGGATTCATCCATAAAAGCAGGTCGCACACCGATGCGCGACCCCCATGAGGGTTGATTACAAGGTGCGGGCGTAAAACGCGCTCAGCTTGCCAATCGCGGCATCGACATAACGCGGCACCCAATAGGTTTCGATGTGCGTGGCGCCGTCGAGCATAAACAGTTCCTTGTCGGTGGTGCCGGTGGCTTTGGAGAAGGCGTCCTGCGTCATGTACAGGCTGTCGGCTTTGCTCCCGGCGATCATCAGCAACGGTTGGTTGATCAGCTCTATATGGTCAGTGGCGTCGAAACGCATCAAATCGATCAAGCTGCTGGTGGTGTATTTGAAGGTCGAGTTCGGGTGCGCGTGGGTCTTCCAGTAGTACTCATAACCTTGGCGATACAGCTCGAAGGGCAGTTTGGCAATTTGCTCTTCGGTGAGGTTGGCATCGCCCGAATACAGCACTTCGCCGCCAGCCGCTTCTTGCGCGCGGGCAGCTGACGCTTGTTGCAGGCGTTGCTGGATGCTGTCCATTTGCGAGTCGTTGTAGCCGTTGCGGCGCACCCGGCCCGAGTTGAACATGCTCACCGTTGCCAGCGATTTGAAGCGTTTGTCGGTTTGCGCCGCCGCCAACGAATAACCACCGCCGCCACAGATCCCGAGCAGCCCCAGACGCTTGCCATCAACGCCGGCAAACTGGCTGATAAAGTCGGCCATGCCGTGAATGTCTTCGATACGGTACGCCGGTTTATCGATGCTGCGCGGCTGACCACCGCTGGCGCCCTGATACGCCGCATCGGCAGTGATGGTGATGTAGCCCTGTTCGGCCAGGCGTTGGGCATAGAGACCGGCGACTTGTTCTTTCACGCCGCCATTGGGGTGTGCAACGACCACGGCCGGGTAAGTCTTCTTGGCGTCATAGCCAGCCGGGGTGTAGACGTTGGCGGCGATGTCCAGACCATTGAGCTTGTAGCTGACCGGATGGATGTTGACCTTGCCCGGTTCGTTGGTGCTGATCGCGCCATCATAGGCGAGGGTGAACGGGTTCTTTTGGTAGTCGGCGGCCAAGGCTTCGCCCGCCGAGAGGCCGACCAGTGCCGACATGAACGTGGCTTTAAGCATGTTTTTCATCTGAAGCTCCTGAGCAATTAAAAGGGCGGCAGTTGCGAAAGTGTTTGGGTCAGCGCTGCGTGGGTTCGCTCGGCCGTCTGTGTATCGCCCTGCTTTTTCAGCAACTCGGTGACTTGGCGCAACTGTGCCGCGCTAAGCCGACATAGGCGTAGAGCTGCACCAGAATTTCGCGGGTTTCGCTGATGCTCAAACCGGCATTGAGTCCCTGGTTGAGTGCCGTGTTGAGGCCAGGCATGTCGCCGGTCGCCATAAATGCGGCGATCAGTGGAATCGTTAGCTCAATGGCCGGCGTATTGCGCCTCCGCGACCTGCTCTGCCCAAGTGACGGTCTTGCCGTCCTCGGCTTCAGCAATGGCGATGTGGGTCATGCCGTTGCTGGGTGTAGCGCCATGCCAGTGGCGGGTGTGCGGTGGAATCCAGACAGTGTCGCCCGGTCGGATTTCCTGTCGCGGGCCACCCTCTTGTTGCACGTAGCCGACGCCTGCGATGACGATCAGCGTTTGCCCCAGCGGATGGCTGTGCCACGCCGTGCGTGCACCGGGCTCGAAGGTCACTGTGGCGCCGCCGATGCGCGCTGGCACATCGCCTTTGAACAGGCCATCAACGCGTACGGTGCCCGTAAAGTTTTGCGCCGCGCCCTTGACCGAGGGCTGCGAGCCGTTCGGCGTAATGCGGATTTCGCTGGCGGCTTGGGTTTCAGCTGTCATCAGTGACAAAGCAACGAGGGGGGCGATCAATCGATTCATCGGGTCAACTCCGGTCACACAGTGAAAGCGGCGCCCAATGCAGCGCCGCGTCGGGCAGGCTCAGAGTCCGGTCATCTTCAGTGCCGATTCCGGCAGGCGATCGCCGTGCACGTGAATCTGCGCCATTTGCTCGTTGATCTCGCGTAAATCGTCACCGGTCAATTGCAGGTCGACTGCGCCCAGGTTCTCTTCCAGCCGATGGGGTTTGGTAGTGCCCGGGATCGGCACAATCCATGGTTTTTGGGCGAGCAACCAGGCCAGCGCCACTTGCGCCGGTGTGGCGTGTTTGCGCTGCGCGACGGCTTTCACCACATCGACCAACGCCAGGTTGGCCTTGCGCGCTTGCGGTGAAAAGCGCGGCACAAAATTGCGGAAATCGCTGGCGTCGAACTGCGTGTGCTCATCAATCTGACCGGTGAGAAAACCCGCGCCCAGCGGGCTGAACGGTACGAATCCGATACCCAGCTCTTCGAGCACTGCCAGCAGTTCCACTTCCGGGCCGCGCCAGAACAGTGAATATTCGCTCTGCACTGCCGTAACCGGTTGCACAGCGTGCGCCCGGCGAATGGTCTGCACGCCCGCTTCAGACAGGCCGAAATGCTTGACCTTGCCCTCGGCGATCAGATCTTTGATGGTGCCGGCGACGTCTTCGATGGGCACCTGCGGGTCAACGCGATGCTGATAGAACAGGTCGATGCGATCGGTGCGTAAACGCTTCAACGACGCCTCGGCCACGGCGCGGATATGTTCCGGGCGGCTGTTGGTACCGCTGCCACGCACGCCAGTGGTCAGGTCGATATCGAAGCCGAACTTGGTGGCGATGATCACCTGTTCGCGGATCGGCTGCAAGGCCTCGCCCAGCAGTTCTTCATTGGCGAACGGGCCATACGCTTCAGCAGTGTCGAACAAAGTGATGCCTTGTTCGTGAGCCGAACGAATCAGCTTGATCATGCTGGCTTTGTCGGCAGCCGGGCCATAGGCCGAGGTCATGCTCATGCAACCCAGGCCCAGTGCGGACACTTCCAGGCCATTGCCCAACGTGCGGATTTTCATGGTGTCACTCCGTACAGAACTCAGTTAACGCGCGAGGGGATGATCGTTCAGCCAGCCGTTCACGCGTTCCATGGTCTTGCGTTCCTGCTCGCCCTCCATCACAAAACCTTCCACTACCTTAGCCTTCGGCGCGTGTTTTACGAGCACGCTGCGGCTGTTGCCCAAGCCATACCCGCCATGGGTGTTGAAGGGGATAAGGGTCTTGCTGGTCAGGTCGTGGGCGCTGAGGAAGGCACGCACGACCGGCGGGGCGGTTTCACCCCAAATCGGAAAGCCCAGATAGACCGTGTCGTAGTCGCTGAGGGCGTGAACCTTGTTTTGCAGCTCGGGTTCGAAGCCGCTGTCACGCTCCTGACGTGCCTGCTCCACGGTTTGCAGATAGTCCTCGGGGTAGGCGTGGGCCGGGCGAATCTCGAAGAGATCGGCACCCAGTCCACGCTGGATTAGCCCGGCGACCACGCGGGTATTACCCGAGCGCGAGAAATACGCGACCAGAATCCGTGAGCCTGAACGCGGCGTTGCACTGGCATCTTGCGTGTCGGCAAGCGACAGCAGCGGGGCGCTGGCCAGTGCGGCGATCACCGTACGCCGCAGCGGATCGTGATCGGTGCTCATCGACCAACACGCGCCTTAAGGGCCTCTGGATAACGCTCGCCTTCAATGCGGATCTGCGCTAATGCGCTATCAATGGCGTTCAGTTCGCTAGCATCAAGCGTGATGTCTGCGCCGCCGAGGTTTTCTTCCAGACGCGACAGTTTGGTCGTGCCCGGAATCGGCACAATCCACGGCGCCTGCGCAAGCAGCCAGGCCAGCGCGATTTGTGCCGGGGTCGCTTGTTTTTGCGTAGCAATCTGACGGATCAGCACCACCAGGCCCTGATTGGCTTGCAGTGCCGACGGGCTGAAACGCGGGACGATGCTGCGAAAATCGTCGCTGCCGTATGTGGTCTGCGCCGACACCGTGCCGGTCAAAAAACCTTTGCCCAACGGGCTGAACGGTACAAAGCCGATGCCCAACTCCCACAGCGTCGGCAGAATCTCTTTTTCAGGCTCGCGCCACCACAGTGAGTATTCGCTCTGCAAGGCGGTGACCGGCTGTACCGCGTGCGCCCGGCGAATGGTCTGCGCCCCGGCTTCCGACAGGCCGAAGTGCTTGACCTTGCCTTCAGCAATCAAGTCCTTCACCGCCCCGGCGACGTCCTCGATCGGCACGTCCGGGTCGACGCGGTGCTGGTAAAGCAGATCGATGTAATCGGTCTTCAGTCGACGCAGCGAACCCTCAACCGCGACCCGAATGTGCTCGGGGCGGCTGTTGAGAATCTGCTGTTTATTGTCGTCGCCGAAGGTGAAGCCGAACTTGGTGGCGATGACCACCTGATCGCGCACCGGTGCCAAGGCTTCGCCCACCACTTGCTCGTTCAGGTAAGGGCCGTAAACCTCGGCGGTATCGAAGAACGTGACGCCTCGCTCAACCGCCGAACGAATCAGCGCAACGGCTTGTTGTGTGTCAGTCGCCGGGCCGTAGCCATGGCTCAAGCCCATGCAACCCAAGCCCAGGGCTGACACTTCGAGTGAACTTGTTCCGAGTGAGCGCTTGTGCATGTGGATCTCCCATTTGGCGTTGGGAGAACAGTAGGTGACCTAGCGAGTGGGGACTAGACGGTTAAATCGGCAAGGGTTTATGAGCATTTCTCATTAATTTCAGAAAAGGGAGAGGGCGAGTGTGCCTTCATGGCCACCCGATCGGGTTAAGGATGCAGGCCCGGACTTTCTCCTGCGCCGTGCCCTGGCGCTTGGACCTTGACCCGCATCCCGATCAACAGGGCTGCCAACAGCATCAGAATGCCGGCGGCGACAAAAACACCGTCGATGCCACTGAAACTGAACATGGCGCCCCCGGCAGCGGCACCCGCAGCGATCGCCGACTGAACCGATGCCACCACCATGCCTCCCGCGCTTTCAGCCTGATCTGGCACCGCCCGGGCTACCCAGTTTGACCAAGCCACGGGTACACCGCCAAAAGCCATGCCCCAGAGTGCCAATAACACCACCTGACCCGGCACAGAAGCAGGTAGCCATACCAAGGCTAATGCGGCAACGCCGACCAGCGCAGGCATCAGCACCATTGTCCCGCGCGGGCTTTTTTCAAGTAGCCAGCCTGCCAACAGCGTGCCGACGAAGTTAGCCGCGCCGAACCCCAGCAGCATCAGCGCCAATCCTTCAGCCCCTACGCCGGATGTGCTTTCCAGAAACGGCCGGATGTAGGTGAACAACGCGAAATGCCCTGTATGCACCAGCACGCAAGCCAACATACCCACGGCAATGCCCGGACGCAGCAGCACTTCAAGCACCGTTCTTAAGCGCGCAGGTCTGCGCGGAGCCAAAGGTGGCAGGGTGAAAAGCTGGAAAACCAGCGTGACTACCCCTACGGCGGCGGCCGCCACAAAAGCGCTGCGCCAGCCATACAGCCCGCCCAAATAACTGCCGAGCGGCACCGCGACCACCGTACCCACTGCAATACCGCTAAAAATAATCGACAGGGCCCGCGGTAGCAGCGTCGGCGGCACCAGGCGCATCGCCACGGCCGCCGCCATGCTCCAGAAGCCGCCCAGTGCGATACCCAGCAAAATCCGCATGACCAGCAGCACCATCAGGCTGGAAGAGAAAGCCACCAACAAGTTGGAGGCAATCATCAGCACGGAAAAGCCCAGCAATACCACTCGCCGGTCGATCCCTCGCGTCAAGCCGGGCAGCAGTAACCCTGAGAACAGCGCCGCGACTGCCGTCACTGTCACCGCCTGCCCGGCCAAGGCTTCCGACACCCCCAGTTCAGCGGCCATCGGCGTCAGCAAGCTGGCCGGAAGGTACTCCGCGGTCAACAATCCAAACACGCCCATCGCTAGCGAAAATACCGCCATCCATGCCGGTGTCGCGGGCTCTAAATCAGCTTCGTTGCCAACGCGCGCATCAGTTACAACGTCACACACCCCATTACTCATCACGCAATACCTCTGGAAGTTATCTCAACCAGAAGTCTATGGATGCAGGTAAGGATGTTCTATGATGCAAAATCTTTAGTTTTTGACCGAAACCCCGACATGACATCCCAGGATCAGTTCGTCTTATCGTCCGACCTCATCAACGAGCTGTTGCGCGGCATGCGCCTGCGGGGCGTCAAGTACCATCGCATCCAGGCAGGTCCCTCTTTCGGGCTGGGTTTTGCTGCCAAACCAGGGCACGCCTACTTCCACTTCCTCGCCGTGGGTACCGCCGCCCTGCGTACGGAGGACGGCACTGTGTACGAGTTGTCGGCCGGCAACGCCGTATTCATCGCCCAGGGTGAAGCCCATCAACTGTTCTCAAACCAGGATGTACCCGCCCAAGACATCAGCAGCTTCGACGCGGTCTCTCTTGGCGACGCGATCTGTGCCGTGGATGCGTCCCCCGGTGCCGATGTCGGCCCCAGTAGCATTATCTTCAGTGCCTGCATGGAGTTCGAACTCACAAGCTTGCAAGGCCTTGGCGGACTGATGCCAGATCTGATGCTGATTGATGCTAGGGGGCAACGTTACCCTGGGCTTATGCCGATTCTTGCTTCCATGGAGCGCGAAGTCCGCTCTGCGCGCATCGGCTTCGCAGGCATACTCGCTCGCCTCGCTGACGTAGTGGCGGCGATGATCGTTCGTGGCTGGGTTGAGTGCGCCTGCGGCAACGCCTCAGGGTTGGTGGCCGCATTGCGCGACCCCAGGCTGGCCAGTGCGCTACTGGCCTTGCACCGGGAGCCCGCGCGCGACTGGACCGTCGCGCAGCTGGCAGCGCACTGTAATACCTCTCGCTCAGTCTTCGCGGAACGCTTCCAGGCGACTATCGGCATCCCCCCGCTGCGCTATGCAACGGAGCTGCAGATGCGTCTCGCCAGTCAATGGCTAAGTCTTGAGCGCCTGCCCATTGAGGCCGTGGCGCAGCGTCTGGGCTACACCTCTCAAGCGGCCTTCAGTCGTGCCTTTAAGCGCATCACCGGCCAGCCACCCGGCGCCAGTCGGCGAATGGCTCGTCCTGTTGCATCCTGAAGTACGACGATATCGATCTGGTAATCCCCCGATGTGCGCCGCCGATTTTGCCGCGGGCCAAGCAGGAGCATGACTTCTTCAATCGCCTACCTGACATCTATGCCGGGATAGCGCTCGGGCGGTGGCTGGTAGTTGGGATCTTCGAACTGGCTGTTGGTATAGAAGCTCTTGGCTGTGGGGCCGTCGTACTTGTAGGTCACGTCCTTGTTGGGGACTAAATGCCAGCCTGTGCTGTCTTTATCTCGCTCGATCAGGGTGGGGTAAAGCGTGCAGGTCCCACCGTCGCCTGACGTGAGGAGGAACTGATAGTAGCTCCCGGCTTCTGGAGTGAAGGTCGTTGTGACAAAACAAGTCCGGGTACGCGTACCCTCCCACGACATGTAGACACTCGTTTCGAGACCCGGCCGAAGCGTTGACTCATAGTAGTCCCAGGTCAGATTTTGCCCCGCTTTGGGCATGCCAATGTCCTGGGTATGGATAAATGGGAGAGGCCCGGTACGGACCACGCCCCCCGTCTTCACACCGTTTGCCGATTGATAAATGGCCGCATGCTGGGTGAAGTTGACGACCCGGATCCATGCCGGATTCGGCTCATTGGCCGGAGCGACGAAGTAATCCGTGTGGGGTAGATACTGGCAACCTGCGAACATTGGCAACAGCAGTAAGCAGAGTGTTGAGCGTGTCGACATGGGTCCCTTCCTCTCCATAAGTGTTGCTGTGACCGCGTCTACAGATGTTTATTCGGCATCAGGCCTGTTTTCGTACGCAGATACCCTCCGACGGCCTGTTCAGCACGCTCAGCCATCCCCCCAAAAAACTGTGATCACACCCCCTCCAACCACCTACACCCAACGCCCCAATCCGCCTATAATCCTCGCCCATGAATCTATCCAAACTCGTGTCGCCCATGATCCGCCAGACTCTCAGTGCGGACGTTTATTCCCAGCTTCGTGATCTGCTGATCAGTGGCCGTGTCATGCCCGGCGAGAAGCTGTCGCTCAGGTCCATTGCCGATGCGCTGGGCGTGAGTGTGATGCCGGTGCGTGAGGCGGTGCATCGGCTGGTCGCTGAGCAGGCGCTGGAGATGGCGGCCAATCGGTATATCCGGGTGCCGGTGCTGACGGTCAGCCAGTTTCGCGAGATCACCAGTATTCGGCTGAATCTGGAAGGGCAGGCGGCGGCTCGTGCGGCGCAGTTGGTGAGTGCTGAGGCGTTGCAGGAAATTCAAGAGATTCACGATGCGTTTTGCCAAGAGTTTGCACAGAACCCGCCCGATGAGTCGCGGCTTATTGCGCTGAACAAAGCATTGCACTTCGCCATTTATGGCCAGGCGGACATGCCGATTTTGCTGCAGATTGTTGAGTCGCTGTGGCTCCGGATCGGGCCAATCCTCAATTACGATTTGCGTTCTGGCACCGAGCGGGTGATTCAGCGGGTGCAGGCCAGTCACCATGCGGCGTTGGTGCAGGCCCTGAAGGCGCGCGATCCGGTAGCGGCGTGTGAGGCGTTGCAAGGCGACATCAAGAGTGCCGCTGAATTTATTGTGAACACCGGTGCGCTGGTGGTGGCGGATGCGATCAAGCCTGTCGACGCGGATTAACCCGGCGGCAGATGCAAAAAAACGAGGCGGACTGAACAGTCCGCCTCGTTTTTTTATGGGCGTTTACCTCTGTGCGGCGCACGGGCCAGGGACAGAGTGTTCATTTGATCCTCGAGTTTTCAGTCAGGCACGGTGCGACGTGGGGCAATACGATGTTGTCCCGTGGTGTAGAGGCAGATTCCTGGGCTTGGCGCAGGCGGGTGCTCAGAAAGGCGGCGAGGGTTAACAGCGCGGCCACAATGATGAGTCCGTTTTTGGTGCTGCCGGTGGTTTGCTCGACAAACCCCAGCAGGGAGGGCCCGAAAAAGCCGCCGGTAATGCCGCAGGTATTGACCAGCGCCAGCCCGGCCGCCATGCCGGCTCCGGCGAGCCTGGAGCTGGCGAAGAGGAACACCACCGGCTGCACGACAAAGAACATCGAGGCGGTGAGGGTAAAGCCGATCAGAGCAATCATCGGCGGGGTATAGGCGGCCAGGGTCAGGCCAGCCGACATCAGGATCAAACCTCCAAACATGATCTTGCGCGACAGCTTGGGCGTGGTGGCGTATTTAGGCAAAAAGGCGGCGCCCAGCGCGGCCGCTATCCAGGGGATTGAGTTGAGCAGGCCGATCTCAACCGACGTCAGCCCGCCGTAAGTGCCGATGATGCCCGGCAAAAAGAAGATGACCGAATACACGCTGATCTGGTGCAGAAAGTACACCGCAATGGCCAGCCACAACTGGGGGATTTTGAACACGCCCTTAAAGGAATGACCCACATTGCCCGAGGCGATTTCTTCATCGTTTTCTTTTTTGAGGGCCTGCTCGACTTCATCGGCTTGCTCCTTGGTCAGCCAACGGGCCTTGGAGGGTTTGTCCGGAAGTTTTTTCCAGATCACCACCGAGAACAGCACCGCCGGGATGCCTTCCAGAAAGAACAGCCACTGCCAGCCATGCCCGCCGACAAGATGCCCCAGGTGATCATGATCCGGGTGATCCACAGCCGCGCGCCCACGCGGTGCATGATCAAGTTGCTGGGCACTTCCATCAGGGCATAAGTGAGGAAGAACAGCCCGGCGCCAAAACCATAGGCCGCCGCGGAGATCCCCAAATCGACGGCCATGTGGGTTTTGGCCAGCGAAATATTGGTCCTGTCCAAAAAGCTGATGACGTAAGCAAAAATCAACATCGGCATTAATTTGCGAAACATTAAAGCGTTCAGCGACTGTCCCTTTTCTGTTTTTGTATGGGTCGTTGCGAACATGGCTCAAGTCTCCTCATGAGGATAGGGTTCCAGGGCGCTGTGGGTGTTCAGCGCCCGTCAGTGCCAGCAATATCCTCTCTATTGTTTTTAGTCAGGTGAGTGCCGGTGCTTAGAAGTTGACGTTATCGCCACCTTTGAGCTTGAGGATTTCTCTCGCGTCGTCAGGGGTCGCCACTTCCAGTGAGAGACCTTCCAGAATGGTGCGCATGCGCGACACTTGCTCCGCGTTGCTTTTGGCCAACTGGCCTGGCCCGTCCCACAGTGAATCTTCCAGGCCCACGCGCACGTGCCCGCCCAAGGTGGCCGACTGCGCGCCAATGCTCATTTGCTGCTTGCCGGCCGGCAGCACCGACCATTGGTAGTCGTCGCCAAACAGCCGGTCGGCGGTGCGGCGCATGTGCAGCACGTCTTCGGGGTGAGCACCAATGCCACCCAGAATGCCGAACACTGACTGGATCAAAAACGGTGGCTTGATCAGCCCGCGATCAATGAAATGCGCCGCCGTGTACAGATGCCCGATGTCATAGCACTCGATCTCAAAGCGCGTGCCGTTTTCGCTGCACGACTCCAGGATGTGGGCAATGTCGGTGAAGGTGTTTTTGAAAATACGGTCATGGCTGCCCGCCAGGTAGGGTTCCTCCCAGGCGTGTTTGAATTCCTTGAAGCGATTGAGCATGGGGTACAGGCCCATGTTCATCGTGCCCATGTTCAGCGACGCCACTTCGGGCTTGAACTGGTGCGCCGGGCGCAGCCGGTCCTCAAGCGACATGGTCGGTGCGCCGCCGGTGGTCAGGTTGATCACCACATCGCTGGCTTCTTTAATGGCGGGCAAAAATTGTTTGAACAGTTCCGGGTCTTGCGAAGGGCTGCCGTCTACCGGGTTGCGGGCGTGCAGGTGGACGATTGCCGCGCCAGCCTCGGCCGCACCAATGGCGGCTTCGGCAATCTGCCCCGGTGTCACCGGCAGGTAAGGGGACATGGACGGGGTGTGGATGGCGCCGGTCACAGCGCAGGTAATGATGACTTTACGAGCCATGGTGATCTCCTGGGTGTATTGGTTTTGTTGTTCAGGATCAAGCCGCGATCAGGCGTCTGGGGCATGACGCTTGTGCGCGGCCAGGGTCATCAGGCGTCTGTCGCGCCAGGCTGAGCGCTGGTTGATGTCTTCAAGCTCAAGGGTGCGGCGGCGCTCTTCGTCCACGCGGGCAACCGCTTCGTCCGACCAACTGAACGTCTGTTGCGACGCTGCGGTGTGCCGGTACTGCTGGCCGTAGCGCCGGGCGTAATCCTGCACACCCGCCGGGGCGTTGAGGTCGATGGTTTCGAAGGGGCCCATAAACGACCAGCGCAGGGCCAGTCCTTCTTTAAGCACGCGGTCAATGTCTGCGGCGCTGGCCAGGCCGTCTTCATGCAAGTTGAAGCACTCGTTGAGCACTGCGGCCTGAACCCGGTTGAGCAAAAAGCCGTAGATCTCACGGGACAACGTCACGGGGCTTTGCCCGGCTGCGCTGTACAGCGCGTGGGCACGGAGCATCACATCCGCCGAGGTCCAGGGCGCCGGGCACAGTTCAACCAACGGGATGAGGTAGGGCGGGTTGGTCGGGTGCGCCACCAGGCAGCGGGCACGCCCCGGCAGATCTTTAGTGAACTCCGACGCCGGTAGCCATGAGGTCGAACTGGCCAGAAGCGCGTCCTTGGGGGCCAGCGCGTCCAGTTGACTGAAAATCTCGATTTTGGCCTCGACGGTTTCCCGCACGTTTTCCTGCACGAGCACCACGTCACGCAGCGCTTCTGCCAAATCGGCAACGCAAGTAATGCGCGCCAGCACAGTGCCGGGGGCTTCATCAATCAGGTCAAATTCGGCGAGTTCACCGAGCCGCGCTTCGATGTACGCATGGCTGCTGTGCAGGGTGTGCAGGTCCATATCGTGCAGGCGCACGGGGTGGCCCGCCCGCGCAAACACGATGGCCCAGGCTCTGCCAATCAATCCGGCGCCGACGATGGCGACGGGGCCACGCTCAGGGGAGGATGGTCGTTGCATGCTGTTCTCCACATTTTTGTATTTATGGTCAGGAGTTGCGCTTTTAGCTGGCGCATCCACACCGTGTAGCGAGTCGATACCGGTGTGGTTTGAAACGGATGGTATTCGCTGTGATCACAGATCACAAGACTATTTTGGTGATTGTCAGACAATTGGCCGCAGGGGCATAAAACAGGTTTCAAAGGCCCTTAAACACGGCTCGCCAGCGGGCTGCTGGCAAGCCGTTGCTGCAAGACGGGCTCAGAGGTACTCGACGTTGCCGTCGATGCTGATGGCTTGGCCTGTGATGTTCTGCGCAGCGGGCGAGCAGAGGAACAGCGCCATGGCGGCCACATCGTCCGGGGGCGTCATGCGCCCTAGGGAGATTTTGTTCAATGTTTGCTTCAGCATCTCGGGTTCGGAGATACCCAATTGCTTGGCGCGGTCGCGGATCACGCGATCCTGGCGCGGGCCTTCAATGATGCCGGGCAGCAGCGCATTGACCCGGATATCCCGGTCGCCCAACTCTGCCGCCAATGATTTCATCAACCCGATAATGGCCCACTTGGTCGCCGCATACGGTGTGCGCCAGGCATACCCCAGGCGCCCAGCTACCGACGAAATATGAATGATGTGTGCATGCTCGGATTCCGCCAGCAGCGGCACCGCATGATGCGCGAAACGGTACTGGGCATTGAGGTTGATATTGATCGACTGCTCCCACTCGTCCTCGGTGATTTTTTCAATGCCGGTGGTGGGCCCGGCGATGCCGGCGTTGTTGATCAGCACATCGAGGCCGTTGACCCACTCGCGCTGAAGTTCAAACACCCGCTTGACCTCGGCCGGGTTTGACACGTCGGCTAGGGTGGCGAGCGCTTGCGGGTAGCGCTCGCGGAAGGCCAACACCGCCTGCTCGCTGACATCACACACATGCACCTTGGCCCCGGTCTCCAGATAGGCCGCAGCAATCACCTCACCAATACCGGCCGCGCCCCCGGAAATCAGCACCTTCAACCCGGAATAAGGCGTGAGTCGTTTCACAATGCTCATAGCGTTTTACCTGTCTTATTGTTGTGTGGGCGTTCTGCTGAAAAATGCGAATACAGTGATATGTGATCACAGTTTGTTTGTCAATGCAGAATCTGCCCACCACCCCGGCCATTGCCCCGGCCTTGGTCAGTCCCCGATACTAAGGCCCTGCTGTTCACTTAAGAGCAACACTGCTCAAGAGTGGGAGCGGGCTTGCTCGCGATGGTCTTCAGAACGCCTCATGTACTCGGTAAATACGCGTCATCGTTAACGACATTCGCGAGCAAGCCCGCTCCCACACATTGCACAAACCCACTCCCATCGAGACCCCCTGTGCTCAGAAACGTTACGGACATGGATTTGCGCCTGCTGCGCATCTTCGCCACGGTGGTCAAGTGCGGTGGGTTTACGGCGGCTCAGGCTGAGTTGAACATGAGCCAGTCGAACATCAGCACGCACATTTCCGGGCTGGAAAAACGTCTGGGCTACCGCATTTGTGAGCGCGGCAAAGGCGGCTTTCGCGTGACCGAAAAAGGCCAGCGCATTCTTAAGGCCTCGGCGGTGCTGTTCGGTGCCGTGGATGCGTTTCGCAATGAGGCCCAGGACCTTGCCGGGCGGCTGGTGGGGGATCTGTATCTGGGGCTGGCGGACAATATCGCGACGCTGCCGACGGCTCGGGTCGATGCCGCCATTGCGCGCTTTTATCAGCGTGAACACGACATGCATTTGCACATTTTCGTGAACTCGCCCACGGAGCTTGAGCGGGCGGTAATTGACGGCCAACTGGACATCGCCATTTCGTATTTCAGCCGCCCGCTGCCGACCTTAACGTATCAGCCGCTGTACTCGGAAGAGATCGGGATTTTCTGCGGTCAGGCGCACCCGCTGTTCGCAATCCGCTCGCCCAGCCATGCGCAGCTTCAGGCCTGTGACTGGATTCGCCATGGTTTCCTGCCGGTCGATCAGGTGCTGCCCATCATCCCCGATCGCGCCTCGGCCACGGCGCATCACATGGAGGCGGTGGTCCATGGCGTGCTGGCCGGCACCCATCTGGGGTATCTGCCCACTCACTACGCCCAGGTCTGGCTGCAGAGCGGGCAAATGCGTGCCCTGCAGCCAGCGACGTTACGCTACGACGTGCAGCACAGCATGATCACCCATGCCGGGCACCCGCAAAGCGAGGCGGTGCGTGCCTTTATCGCTGATCTGTTGCTTGAGCACGGGCTTTAGCCCAGGCAGCGGGTCACGTGCTTGACCGATTGAAAGGCTGACAACCCCCAAGGCCCCAGTTCACGACCGATGCCGCTGCCCTTGGTCCCGCCCCAAGAGGTTTCGACGAACACTGCCTGGATCGAGTTGATCCACACGTGGCCCACCTCCAGTGCCTGCGCCACCCGCTCGGCGCGCTCAAGATCCGCGCTGATCACCGTGGCCACCAGGCCGAAGCGGCTGTCGTTGGCCAGCGCCACGGCTTGGTCTTCTGAACTGAAGCGATGGCTGCACAGCACCGGGCCAAAAATTTCTTCGGTCCACAGGCGGCTGTTCAACGGCACGTCGGTGTACAGGGTCGGGCTGACGAACCAGCCGGGGTCGCACCAGGCCTTGCCACCGGCCACGCACTGCAAACCTTCAGCGCGGGCGATGGCAAAGTACTCGCTCACCTTGGCCCATTGCGCCTGACTGGTCAGCGGCCCCATGTCGATTTCGCCGGTCAGCGGGTTGCCCACGCGCAGGGCCTCGAAAGCGCTCTGCAAACGTTGCGTCAGCGCATCGGCAATGCGCTCGTGCACCAGCAGGCGCGAGGTGGCCGAGCACATTTGCCCGCTGTTCCAGGCGATCCCGGCCACGATCCATTCCACGGCGTGATCAAGGTCGCAATCTTCAAACACCACAATCGCCGACTTGCCTCCCAGTTCCAGGGTAATCGGGCGGCAATGGGCGGCAGCGCTGTGCATCACCTGCGTGCCCACCGCGTTGCTGCCGGTGAACGACAACTTGTCCAGGCCCGCGTGATTGCTCAGCGCAATGCCGGTCTCGGCCTTGCCGCAAACGATGTTCAACACGCCGGGCGGCAAGCCCAGGGCATCGGCAATTTCGCCGTAGGTTTGCTCGATCAGCGGGGTGATCTCCGACGGCTTGAGCACCACCGTGCAACCCGCCGCGAGGGCCGGGGCGAGCTTCCAGGCGCTGGTCACCAGCGGGAAATTCCACGGCACGATCAAACCGACAACGCCCACCGGCTCCAGCCGCGTGTGGGAGGTGAAGCCGGGTACCGACAGCGGCACTTCAGGGTTCGGGTTGCTCGCCAGCGCGTCGGCCAAGGTCGCGTAATAGCTGAACGTAGCGATGGCATCGTCCACATCAACCACCGCCTCGTGCCGGGGCTTGCCGTTGTTCTGCATCTGCAGGGCGATCAAGGCCTCACGGCGCTGTTCGAGCTGCTCAGCAAAGCCCCTCAAGTAACCGGCACGCACCGATGCATCGACATTGCGCCAGGCGGGCAGGGCCTCACGCGCCGCCGCAACGGCCTGATCCACTTGGGCTGTGCTGGCGCTCGTCAGCTCAGCGAACGGCTGGCCCAGGGATGGATCGAACACGCGGATCAGCTCGGCGCCTTCGCCCGTTAGCCACTGTGCGTTGATGTACTGTGCTGCTTTCATTGATTGGCTCCCGGCAGAATGCCGTGCACGGCATTCACAAAAATCTGGCTGTAGTCGGCTGCGCTGAGGGCGCAGGCGCTGGTGTCCGACGAGGGCCTGCTTGCCCAGACATCCCGACGAACCGCCTCCCCCTACGAGAAGCGGGCGCAGCATAAAGCAGTCAAACATTTGTAAAAATTCATATGTTTGTAAGCTGGCTTCTGGGTTTTTATATGTTTGAGAGGGCGTGAGCGATCCCTCAACGGCGGTCCTGCGGCCCGCATCGCAGCCTTCGTGCCTCGTCAGCGACTACAAATATTGCGTGGCTGTCACCTAAAAACGCCATTCCTCAGCCCGAACCAACCGGCAGAACGGCCCGTCAAGCGTTGCATTGTGATGCGCCACAATGTCCGGCGCCTTCATCACCGGCGTATCAGAACAGCTATGGCCATCGGCAATAAGCACCGCATCAAAGCCAAGATCACGCGCCGCGCGGCACGTGCTGTCGACGCAGTATTGAGTTTTCATGCCGGTGATCACCACACCCGTCGCCCCGTGCGCCCGTAAGTTGTCTGCCAGATCGGTCATCGCGAAGGCATTAGGGCGGCGTTTTTCGAATACCACCTCGCCACCCTGAAGCTTCAGTTCTTGCACGATCATCGTCAGCGGGCTGCCGGGTTCGATGGGCGAACCCACCGGCCCGATATGACGCGCCAGAAAAATCGGCGCTCCTGCGCTGCGGGCCTTGTCCATCAGACTGTTCAAGGTTTGCAGCAACGCCTCGCCACGCCAGGGTTTTTCCGGGCCATGAACCAGCCCCACTTGCATATCGAGTATCAACAGAGCGTGCATGAGGTGAATCTCCTTGCGTATGAGCCAGCAACACAAGGGCATAAAAAAGGCCCTGTCCATTGCTGGCGGGCCTTTGAAGTTCGTCTGTTATTGGCTCACGACACTTCGCACGCTCCGCTTTCAGCGGTCGTGGTGGTGGTAGTCGAGGTGAGGCAATATTTGGTCATAAATCGACACTAGCAATATCGCCACAGGCTGGCAAGGCGGGATGTGGACTGATTAATGCCATCGCAGCCTTCGTACCTCGGCAGCGACTACAGGGATTGTGTTGTTTGCAGGAGACGTAGCCTCGTCAAACTCGGCAACTGCTACGGGGCGTGTGTACGCCAAAACTTGTAGTCGCTGACGAGGTACGAGGCTGCGATGGGTTGCGCAGCGACCCTAATCGGCGCTCCCCGCATGAAATCCCTCTCCCCGTAAGCCGCCGTTCAATTTCCGTCACCTACAGTTCTCAACAAGGAGTCCCAATCCGCCACAGACGGCTAATTTCCGACTGACCAGACGCCTTTTCTCAGGACCTTCGATGACCAAACGGCCGATTCTCAACCCGCTCTTTTTAGCGCTCAGCATCGTGGTGAGCGCCCCGACCCTGGCGGCGTCGTGGTGCACGAACACCGACCCGGGGCCGCTGGGGCAGTTACGCAATGAGGTCAATAAACAGCTATTGCCGCAATCGCGGGCCATTGAGCGGGTGCACACCGAAGGGACGCTGCCGCATCAGGGCATTCGTGATCAGAGCCTGGAGGCCAAGAAGGATTGGCCGCTGATGCGCGACCTGGCGCTGCTGTGGCAAAAGCAGCATCAACCCGCTGATCTGGAAGCGCTGTCGCGGTTGCTCAACGATTGGGGCACGCGCTACAAGCCCAGCTTTAATCCGGTAGATGAGACTGAGCTGGACGCGTACATCGATGCCTATGCCATGACCCGCGATGATTTGCCGCCGCCGGTGCGCGCTGTGGCGCAGCGCTTTATCCGCGAGTTGGGTGAGGGGTATCTCAATCAGATGGAGCACAATTTCAAGCCGGGTGATGGCCGCTGGATCAATAACTGGAACTCGCACCGCGTGAAGCTGGCGACGCTGTCGGCGGTGGCGCTGGAGGATCCAGCCATGTTTGCCCGGGCACGGGCGCAGTTTATTGAGCAACTGGGGCGCAATCTGCGGCCGGGCGGTTCAACGGTGGATGTCGAGCAGCGTGATGCCCTGCACTATGTGGTCTACGACCTGGAGCCACTGACCCGGGCCGCCGTGGCGGCGCGCCTGCGCGGGCAAAACTGGCTGGTGTTCAAGGGCGCCTCAGACGCCAGCCTGGAGAACGCGCTGGACTGGCTCGCGCCTTACGCCAAAGGTGACAAGACCCACGAAGAATTCGTGCACTCCCACGTCAAGTTCGATGACCAGCGTCGCGAGGCGGGGGAGAGCGGGTTCTCAGGCCTGTGGAACCCGCAGTCGGCGACCGGCCTGTATGCCATGGTGACGTTGCTCAACCCCAAATACGCCGCCGTGTCTGAGCGGTTGCACCCCATGGGCGGCTGGATGGCTGCGTGCTGGGGGCGATAAGTTAAAAAGCCCCGCCGGGCAATGCTCGACGGGGCTTTTTCTTTACAGAGGTGGCGTTTACGGCCGCATCAGCGGTTCAATGCCGATCCATTTTTTCACCGGCTGATAGCAGGTTTTCATTGGTGGCAGATCGACTTTTTGCCCGCCGACATCCATCGAGCCGAGGTTGATCGTCCATTTCGAATCGGCATCAAATTTTTCGGTTGGGAAAATCAGATAGACCGAGCCGTAACTGCTGTTGTTGGTGATTCGCGGAACACGGCTGTGCACTTCATCGCTGTTGATGTCATACGGCGAAGTCCGCGCATATTTCTCGTAATACAACGGGTAGTCGTAGGTCTCTTTGTCACCCAGGTACACGTCGGGCAGGGCTTTCAACTGCGAGCCGTCTTCAAAGGTGATGTAGGCCTGACGGCCGTCGTAGAGAATCGGGATGGGCGCCTCGCCACTGCTTGAACGCGTCGGGCGTATGCGGCCTTTGTTGTAGGCGATGAGCTGGATGTAAAAGTGCCTGCGTGAATAGGTTTCACCCGGGAAGGTCTTGGACACGCCTTGCTCAAACGGGCGATCTGAATACTGCGCGGTGTGATCGTATAAGTAGGTTTCGAGGATGATGGTTTTCTTGCCATCCGCTCCCGGCACCTTGAATTGATACTCGGACTGGCACAGGTCGGCGTAAGCAGAGCGCTCACGCGGCCAAGGCAGGCAAGCCCCTAGCGAGGCAGCAAGGAGCACGAGCAGGGTGGCTTTCAGGCTTTTTTCAAATGGCATGGCTGGCCTTTCGTTGGTTGTCCAAGATCAGTCGGGTAACGATTCTGACAATCTCAAGCGAAAATAGGTCACGTTTAGCGAACCTCACCCTGTAGGAGCGAGCTTGCCTCGCGATCTTTTAAACGATCAAAAGATCGCGAGACAAGCTCGCTCCTACAGAGGCTCACAGGGCATTACCAACGATAACGCGCGCTCGCCAGGAAGGTCCGTTGCGGGCCGTAGTAGCAGGTGTCCAGGAAGTAGCAGTTGTTGGCGATGTAGCTTTTATTGGTCACGTTGTCGACGTTCAGTTGCAGGTTCCAGTGCGCGTCCAGCTGGTAGTGGATCATGCTGTCCACCAGGGTGTAGCCGGGCGTTTCGCGCACTTGCGAGTAGTCGTCGTTGTAGTCCGGGCGGCCACTCACGTAACGCACGCCCACCCCGTAGCCCAAGCCTTTGAGCTGGCCTTCCTGGTGGGTGAAGTCGGCCCACGCCGAGGCGCTGTGGCGCGGGTTGGTGGTGCCCCAGCTGTCGGTGAAGCGGGTGCCTTCTTTGCCCGGTGTGTTGTCTTTGGTCACGCGGGCATCGAGGTAGGTGTAACTGGCGGTGAGGTCCAGCCCCGGCGTCGGCGTGTACTTACCTTCCAGCTCCAGGCCTTTGGATTCCACTTCGCCGGTCTGGATCATGATCCGCGTGTCGATCGGGTCGGTGGTCACCATGTTTTTCTGCACGATGTCGAACACCGCCGCTGTCAACAGCAGGTCGCTGCCCGGCGGCTGGTACTTGATCCCCAGTTCGTGGCTGGTGCCGGTGGTGGCCTTGTAAGGCTTGCCGTTGGCGCTGTTCGCGGTGGTCGGCAAGAACGACTCGGCGTAGCTGTAGTACGGCGCCAAACCGTTATCGAACAGGTACAACAAGCCGGCCTGCCAAGTGGTGGCGCCCTGGTCCAGGTTGCCGCCGACTTTGCGGCCATTGTTGTTCACGTCAACGTCAGTTTTGGCCTGGTCGTGACGCACGCCGACACGGGCGATCCAGTGATCGTCAATCTTCACCTGATGCTGGGCGTAGGCGCCGATCTGTTCAACATCAATCACACGCTGGTAAGGCACCGTCGGTTTAGCTGTCGGGGTCACGGCACCCGGGTTGTTCAAGTCCAGCGGTGAAGCAGGGCCGCTGAGTTGACGGTTGTTGCTGCGCTGCCAGGTGTAATCGAAACCGACCAGGCTGGTGTGCTCAATGCCCGGCGTGTCGAAGTTCGCCTGCAACTGGTTATCGAAGCTGTAGACGTCACTGTTGAGCTTGTAAATACCCGCATCACGGAACAACACAGCCGAGTTGTCCGGGTCGATCCAACCGAGGCTGCGCACGGCCTTGGCATCGTAGCTGCCGGTGTCGACGCGCACGTTTTGGCGGTACAGCCAGGTGTCGTTGAAGCGGTGTTCAAACAAGTAACCCAAAGAGTATTGATCACGCTTGAACGTGTTGAAGTCCGGGTCACCGCCGTAGAAGTGATGCGACAAATACCCGGTCGGCCCGCGCACCAGCGAACCTTTGGCCGGCAGCCAGGTACCCCAGCCGCTGGTGTCGTGCTGATAACTGGCGAGCACGGTCAGGCTGGTGTCGTCGTTACGGAAGGTGATCGCCGGGGCCACATACACGTGATCGTCCACGGCATGGTCAATTTGCGCCTGGCTGTCGCGCACGTTCATCGTCAGGCGGCCCAGCACAGTGCCGTTGTCGTTCAAGGCGTCATTGAGGTCCAGGCGCGCCTGCTTGTTGTCGAAGCTGCCGTAACCCAGTTGCACTTCATGAAAGGGCTCATCGCTGGGGCGCTTGGTGACGATGTTGATCATTCCGCCCGGCGCATTTTGGCCGTACAGCACCGACGCCGGGCCTTTGAGGATTTCAACGCGCTCAAGGCCATAAGAGTCGGCGCGCCCGAACATGCCGTTGTTGGATGAGCGCAAGCCATCGCGGAACATGCCCAACTGAGACATGGTGAAACCGCGCACAGTCAGCCAGTCATAACGCGGGTCATCGCCATAAAACCCGGCACTCACACCGGCGCTGTAACGCAGCGCCGAACTCAGGTTCTGCGCGCCCAGGTTGTCCATCTGTTCACGGGTGACTACCGAGATCGCTTGTGGCGTTTCCAGCAGCGGGGTGTCGGTCTTGGTGGCGGTGGTGGAGCGCCGTGCGACAAAACCTTTGTCGTTGGAGATGCTGTCTTGGGTGAAGCTGGACTGTGAGCCGCTGATGGTGGTGGCCGGCAAGTCATGGGCACCCCCCGGCAGCACGGTGTAGGCGCCGCTGGCGGTGGTGCTGAAAATCAGCCCGCTACCGGCCAGGGCCTGATTGATGGCTTGTGCGGTGCTCATCTGGCCTTGCACCGCCGGGGCGCGCTTGCCGGCAATCAACGACGGGTTGACCGACAACATGTCGCCCGTCTGGTGGGCGATGTGGCTCAAGGTTTCGCCAAGGTCACCTGCAGGGATGTTGAACGCTTGCGCGACAGCAACAGCGTCGCTGTCTGCCTGGGCATGGGACACAAACGGAGCGGTTGCCAGGGCGATCGCGACGGCAAGCAGGCAAGGACGAATCTGCAGGTTGGGCATGTAAGCGTGCTCGTAATAGGTGTGTTTTCAGTAACCAAGACCCGCGTTACGCAAAACCCCCTCAACTTTTTTCAGTTTTTTTAAGCGCTGGCCGAACGCACATCCACCGTGGTCAACCAGAAGCCGTGGCGGTTCACCTGCACCGGCAGCGTTTCGGCCAGTGAGCGCAAGGTGCGGTCACTGTCGTCCAGGGCAAACACCCCATACACCCGCAGTTGCGCGGCTTGCGGGCTGACGCGCAACAGCCCGGCGCGATAAGGGCGCAGGGCCTCGATGAGTTGCCCGAGCGGTTCATCGCGCACGTCGATGCGGCCTTCGAGCCAGTCAACCCGGCTGCGCCAGCTCGGCGTCTGAGGGTCGATGCCCTGTTCGGTGAAGGCGAACACTTGCCCGGCCTCAATGGTTTGCCGACGGCCAGCACGATTGGTCAACAGCACACTGTGCTGCTGCACCGAGGCCAGGCTGCCGCCGTCGTCCTTGCGCACCATAAACCGCGTGCCCAGCGCCCGCACCGTGCCATCGCCAGAGTCGACAATAAACGGCCGCGAGGCATCTTTGGCGACGTCGACCTGCACTGCACCTTGGTGCAGCAGCACCCGGCGTTGCAGCCCGTCAAACAGAATGTCGACCACCGTGCGCGCATCC
>NZ_WIWK01000057.1:0-37266 GCF_009600165.1 Pseudomonas sp. FSL R10-0399 | reverse complement strand
CACGCAGCTTGGTCTGCATGCCGCCGCGACCCAACGCACCACCGGTGCCGCCCGCCACTGCATCCAGCGCAGGATCATCGGCGCGCGCCTCATAGATAAGCTTGGCGTCCGGATTGTTACGCGGATCCGCATCGAACATACCGTCACGGTCGGTCAGGATTACCAGCAGGTCAGCCTCGACCAGGTTGGCCACCAGCGCCGCCAACGTGTCGTTGTCACCAAAACGGATTTCGTCCGTGACCACAGTGTCGTTTTCGTTGATCACCGGGATCACACCCAACTCAACCAGGGCGCGCAAGGTGCTGCGGGCGTTCAGGTAGCGCTTGCGATCAGACAGATCGTCATGGGTCAGCAGAATTTGCGCCGTGTGCCGCGAATGCTCGGCAAAGCTCGACTCCCACGCCTGCACCAAGCCCATCTGGCCAATCGCAGCGGCCGCCTGCAGCTCGTGCATTGCACTGGGTCGGACCGTCCAGCCCAAGCGGCTCATGCCGGCCGCCACTGCGCCCGAAGACACCAGCACCAACTCTACGCCCGCCTCATGCAAGGCCACCATCTGCTCGACCCACACGCCCATCGCGGCGCGATCCAGGCCCTTGCCATCTGCTGTCAGCAATGCGCTGCCGATTTTCACGACCCAACGCTGCGCACCTGTCACCTTGCTCCGCATCATCATCCAACCTATGCCTGAGAGCAGCGCGACCGAGCGCCACCCATGGATTTATTCTTGATTACAGTTTCACAGATACCAAAACGCCGCTCAATTGAGCGGCGCTGTAGTTTACTGCAACGAATCAGTCGCGGACGTAAATGATTTCTGGACCATCTTCGTCATCAACATCTTCTTCGTCCCAGTCATCATCACCCATGTCATGGACGCTCTTCACGCCGCTGCGACGCAGGGCACGCTTGTCATCCAGGGCTTGAAGCTGCGCACGCGCTTCGTCTTCGATGCGCTGATCAAGATCGGCCAGCTCTTCCTTGTACACCGGATCATTGGCCAGACGGTCAGCACGGTCTTCAAGATAGCGCATGATGTCGTGGCACAACTTGTCGGTACCGATTTTGGCAATCGCCGAAATCACGTACACAGGGCCGGTCCACTCCAGACGATCAACCACTTCTTTAACGCGCGCATCGTGCTCGTCTTCCGGCAGCGAGTCGCACTTGTTCAGCACCAACCAACGATCACGCTCGGCCAGCGACGGGCTGAACTTGATCAGTTCGTTAACGATCACTTCAGCGGTATCAGCCGCGCTGTCAGTGCCTTCAACCGGCGCCATGTCGACGAGGTGCAGCAACAGACGGGTACGCGCCAAGTGCTTGAGGAAGCGAATCCCCAGGCCCGCGCCATCCGAAGCACCTTCGATCAAGCCCGGAATGTCGGCAATCACAAAGCTCTTCCAGCGATCAACGCTCACTACACCCAGGTTTGGCACCAGAGTGGTGAACGGGTAATCAGCCACTTTTGGCTTGGCCGCAGACACCGAACGAATAAAGGTACTTTTGCCCGCATTCGGCAAGCCCAGCAGACCGACGTCAGCCAGTACTTTCAATTCCAGCTTGAGGTCACGCTGCTCACCCGGCTTACCCGGTGTGGTCTGGCGTGGCGCACGGTTGGTACTGGATTTGAAACGGGTGTTGCCCAGGCCGTGCCAGCCGCCGTGCACAACCAGCAAACGCTGACCCGGAACCGTCAGGTCACCAATGATTTCCTGGGTGCCAGCGTCAATGACGGTAGTGCCCACCGGCACACGCAGTACCAGGTCTTCGCCCTTGCGGCCAGTGCAATCGGTGCTGCCACCGTTAGAGCCACGCTGCGCGTCAAAGTGACGGGTGTAGCGGTAGTCAACCAGGGTGTTCAGGTTCTCGTCAGCGACCATGTAGATCGAGCCGCCGTCACCACCATCACCACCGTTAGGACCACCATTTTCGATGAACTTCTCACGACGGAAACTCATGCAACCGTTACCACCGTCGCCTGCTTTTACTTTGATCGATACTTCATCTACAAACTTCATAACAAAACACGCCTCTCGTCATCAGGACGAGCCGATAAAAACCAAGACATAAGACTCTTGCAAAAATGAGCGCAGCGACCCAATCAACAGCCGTTAAATCCAGCGCCTAAGCCCATACAAACAGTTTTGCAAGAGACTCACCCCACAAACGAAAAAGCCCCGTCGCAAGACAGGGCTCTTCCAGCTACCAAGCTATTACGCTGCGACGACTTCAGTCTTCGGAACGATGCTTACGTAGCGGCGACCGAAGGCGCCTTTAACCTGGAACTTGATCACGCCTTCCACTTTCGCGAACAGGGTGTGATCTTTGCCCATACCAACGCCGTAGCCAGCGTGGAATTGGGTGCCGCGCTGACGCACGATGATGTTGCCCGGAACGATAGCCTGGCCGCCATACATCTTCACGCCAAGGCGTTTGGCTTCTGAGTCGCGACCGTTACGGGTACTACCACCAGCTTTTTTGTGTGCCATGAGTCAATTCTCCTAGTGAGGAATTAGGCTGAAATTAAGCCTGAATACCGGTGATTTTGATCTCGGTGTACCACTGGCGGTGGCCCATACGCTTCATGTGGTGCTTACGACGACGGAACTTGATGATGCGTACTTTATCGTGACGACCTTGGGAGATCACTTCAGCAACAACAGTGGCGCCAGCAACAACTGGAGCGCCGATATTTACGTCGTCGCCATTGGCGACCAACAGAACGCGATCAAAAGTGACGGATTCGCCAGTAGCGACTTCCAGTTTCTCGATCTTCAGGTATTCACCCGGTGCTACTTTGTATTGCTTGCCACCAGTAACGATTACTGCGTACGACATGGTATTTCTCCGATAATCCTGCTCACCCAGCGCTTTATAGGTAAAGGTATTGGCTGGCATGGCTGCATGGGGCTGGAACGGCCCAAGTGCAATTGCGTAAGGCAGGTGCTGCCCAGGAAGTTCAGGGTGCGCGATTGTACGCAAGGCACGCGGGTGTTGCAAGGGGCCGTCCATCGCGCCTTGACAGGCCCAGCCCCCCGACCTAGCATGCCGCGCAACCCTTCTGGAGCACCTGTCGCTGATGCAACCCCAAGCTTTCTACCGCGCGGTGGCGGACGATTTTAGCGCCGTCGACGGCATCATCAAGAAGCAGCTGACTTCACGCGTACCGCTGGTCTCAAAAATTGGCGACTACATCACTTCGGCCGGCGGCAAACGCCTTCGTCCTTTATTAGTGTTGTTGTGCGGCAAGGCCCTGGGCCGTGAAGGCGATGACCTGCGCTTGCTGGCTGCCACCATTGAGTTCCTGCACACCGCGACCCTGCTGCATGACGACGTGGTCGACATGTCCGGCATGCGCCGTGGCCGCAAGACCGCCAACGCCACCTGGGGCAACGCCCCGAGCGTGCTGGTGGGCGACTTCCTGTACTCGCGCTCCTTCGAAATGATGGTCGAGCTGGGCTCGATGCCGGTGATGAAGATTCTTTCACAAGCCACCCGCATCATTGCCGAAGGCGAAGTGTTGCAGCTGTCCAAGGTCCGCGACGCCAGCACCACCGAAGAAACCTACATGGAAGTCATCCGCGGTAAGACCGCCATGCTCTTTGAAGCATCGACCCACAGCGCCGCCGCGCTGGCCGGTGCAACCCCTGAGCAACGCGAAGCCTTGCGCACGTTTGGCGACCACTTGGGCGTGGCTTTCCAGCTGGTCGACGATCTGCTCGACTACCGTGGTGACGCCGAAACCCTGGGCAAAAACGTCGGTGATGACCTGGCAGAGGGCAAACCGACCTTGCCGCTGATCTACACCATGCGTGAAGGCACGCCCGAGCAGGCTGCTCTGGTGCGTACGGCCATTCAAAAAGGCGGCATTGAAGACCTCGAAAGCATTCGTGCTGCCGTGGAAGCCTCGGGCTCGCTGGAATACACCGCACAATTGGCTCGCGACTTCGTTGCCCGCGCCATTGCCTGCCTTGAAGCCCTGCCGCCAAGCGAATACCGCGATGCGCTGGTTGAGCTGAGTGAGTTTGCGGTAGCCCGCACGCACTGATGGCGATCAAAGCAGCACTACGCGCAGGCGTGGTGCTGCTGCTTTTTCAACGACCCAAGATCAAAAGATCGCGAGACAAGCTCGCTCCTACCGCCCCATCGGCACGTACCACCCCTTGTAGCAGTTGACGAGCCTGCGAGGCTACGTCCGGCTGCGCAGCAGTCGTAAAACCATCCAACCAAGATCAAAAGATCGCGAGACAAGCTCGCTCCTACCGGTAAAAAACCTGTAGCCCCCCATCGGCACAAAAACCCTATATAATGCGCGCCTTTTAGCCATCCTGACTTTTAAGGAGCTTTAGTGAGCACGTTGCCACCCTGCCCAAAATGCAATTCCGAATACACCTACGAAGACGGCGCACAGCTGATCTGCCCGGAATGCGCCCATGAGTGGTCCGCCAACGGCGATGCTGACGAAGCCAGCGATGTAAAAGTCTACAAAGACTCCGCAGGCACAGTGCTGAACGACGGCGACACCATCACCGTGATCAAGGACCTGAAAATCAAGGGCACGTCCCTGGTGGTCAAAGTGGGCACCAAGGTTAAAAACATCCGCCTGTGCGATGGCGACCACGATATCGACTGCAAAATCGACGGCATCGGCCCGATGAAGCTCAAGTCCGAGTTCGTGCGCAAAGTCTGATCCTGTGGCTGACCTTCCTGCGCCTGCGCAGGAAGGGGTCATTCCCCGCAACACTCTCCCCGCCCTACCCTAAAGCCAGCTACGTTGACCCACGGCAGTTTTTACAAAGAAAAAAAAGAAATCCGCCAATAGGCACTTGCTATTAACTGAATAAGAATTATTCTCATTGTCATTCATCTAGGAGATGACAACGATGACTTATTTAATTGATGCATGGCTGGACCGCCCACACCCTTACCTGCGAATCCTGCACCGGGAAACCGGCGAAGTCTGCGCGGTACTGGAAGAAGAAGCGCTGAATGAACTGCAAGACCAGGGTGACCTGGACTTCAACGGCCTCAACTCAAGCGAGCCGCTGGTGCTCAAAGAGCTGGTGCGTAACCTGTTCCTGTTTTGCTATGCCCGGGCATTGCGCCCCATCGGCACCGCAGTCCATCACGAACACCACGCCAAAATAGAACTATGACCGCACAATGCTAAACGGCCCTGTAGGAACGAGCTTGCCTCGCGATCTTTTTAAAAGATCACAAACTCGCTCCTACAGCTAGCTATAGCACTGTGTTCTTACAGAACGTCCAGCAGCTCAACGTCGAATACCAGGACGCTGTGCGGAGCAATGCTGCCAACGCCTTGCGCGCCGTAAGCCAGTTCGCTCGGCACGTAGATGCGCCATTTGCTGCCGACGTTCATCAGTTGCAGGGCTTCGGTCCAGCCAGCGATCACGCCGCCAACCGGGAACTCAGCAGGCTGGCCGCGCTCGTAAGAGCTGTCGAACACAGTGCCGTCGATCAGGGTGCCGTGGTAGTGAACACGTACGGTGTCTTCGCGGGTTGGCTTGGCGCCTTCGCCAGCGGTCACAACTTCAAATTGCAGACCGGAAGCCAGCGTGGTGATGCCGTCTTTCTTGGCGTTTTCAGCCAGGAAAGCCTTGCCTTCGCCTGCTGCCGCTTCTGCCTTGGCAGCCGCTTCAGCTTGCATGATCTCGCGGATCACTTTGAAGCTGGCCGACATTTCTTCCTGGCCAACACGGCTTTCTTTGCCCGCGAAAGCGTCGGTCAGGCCCGCCAGGATGGCGTCCAGGCTAACGCCCGGTGGCGGGTTGTCGCGCAGTTGGTCACCCAACTGACGGCCAATGCCGTAGCTAACGCGCGTTTCGTCGGTCGACAGATTTACTTCGGACATAACACTGCTCCGCTATAGAGCGACTCAAAAAAGCCGTTTTTCAACCGCTTTCTCCCAGCCGCCCAAAACCAAAAAAGGGCGAGCAGACTACCACAGCCCCCAAAGCCTTCGCAGCCCGGGTTCGTGTGCTGCCCGTCACGACAACCGCATCAGTGCTTGGTCAGCTTGTCGAGGTAGCCCATGGCGAACGCCGACACCACAAACGTCATGTGGATAATCACGTACCACATCAGGTATTGGGTTTCGATGTTGCGCGCATCCATGAACACCCGCAGCAGGTGGATCGAGGAGATGGCCACAATCGACGCTGCGACTTTCATCTTCAGCGAGGTAGAGTCCATCGTGCCTAGCCAGCTAAGCTTCTCTTTGTTGGTGTCGATGTCCAGTTGCGAGACGAAGTTCTCGTAGCCCGAGATCATCACCATCACCAACAGGCCGCCCACCAGCGCCATGTCGATCAGCGACAGAATGACCAGGATCAAGTCCGATTCAGTTAGCGCGAACACGTTTGGGATAACGTGAAACACTTCCTGGAAGAATTTCAACGCCAACGCCAGTAAACCCAGGGATAACCCGAAGTAAATCGGCGCCAAAATCCAGCGTGAGGCGTACATTGCATTTTCGATAAAGCGTTCCATTGAATCTCGCAGGCTGTAAAAAAAATGGGCGCGAGTATATCAGCCACAAATGGGCAGAGATAAAGCGGTAGACACAGTCAGTAAAAACATTTTCTGCTAGTGTCGACCTCATCAGCATCGTTTACGGACAGGAAAACTGAACAATGTATCTGCGATTCCCCTTGGTCTGTCTCGGGCTTTCCACCGCTTTGCTCATGACGGGCGGCTGCTCGCCTGGCGATAAACACCCGCAGGCCAGCCTGGAAGAAAGAACCGCAGCGTTCGAAAAGAGCCTCGATGCCATCAAGGACCCGCAGCTTAAAGACGCCGTGGCCGACCTCGGCGGCTCATTGCTGCTGCTGGAACGCGCCCGCATCAAGCTGGACGGCAAACCGGTCGAAACCGAATATGGCACCGATGAACTCGCGCAACTCAAGCACTACCCCAACAGCCAGGCCCTGAGCGACACCTACATCAACGGCATGTTTGTGGTGCGCAAAAACTCCAGTTCCGACTACCTGACCGACCTGGAGCCGATCTTCCCGTTCAGCCAGAACAACGAATCCGATTTCCCGTTCCCGCATGCGCTGGAATGGCAGTCCGTGACGCTGAGCAACAAGCAAGTGGTGCCGTTCCAGGCGGAATGGTCAGAAACCGATTCAGGGATCCAGCTCAGCCCCTCCAGCGCCAACCTGAGCAACCCTGACGACCTGACCGTCACCTACCCCTACATCGACGGCGTCGAAACCTCGAACATCCAGCAGCCTCAGCCCGTCACACTGCATGGCGAAGCCGAAGTCATCGCCCCCGGTAAAGTGGTCAACCTCACCCTCACCAGCAAAGACGTGGGTAAAACCCGCACTGAGGGCAACATCAGCGTCACCCTGCTGGCACTGGGTAAAAACTTTGCGGAAGTCGACATCAACAACAGCGCCCCGCTCGCCGAAGCCGTACGCGATACCGAACTCAACCCGCTGATCATCCAGGCCCGCGACGCGACCGGGCAGTACCTGGCCCGCGCTGGCTCCATCGACGAAAACGCCGAACAACTGGCGTTCTATCAACAGCAACTGGCCGAAATGCTCAAGCAAACGGCCTGGAGCGATGAGTTCAGCAAAAAGCTCGACGACGAACAAAAAGCCTTTGATAGCCAACACCCGCATCACTACAGCAAGGTGTATTTCAACGGTCCGATTGAAAACGTCGACATCAGCGTGCTCGACTTCTCGACCGCCAACGTCACCCGCAAGACCCTCGACCTGCCCGTGGTGCGGCTCGACAAAAACGTTGTAGGCAAAGACATCCAGGCGCTGCCGCTGTCGGTGGTGGTGTATGACGACCAAGCCGTCAACTACCTCAAAGACGCCACCCTGGACCCCGAGCAACTGAAAAAAAGCGTGGTCATCAGCCAGTCGGTCGATGACGCCAGCGCCGCCACCCTGGAGTTCAGCCACCCGCCGACCTTCAATGACGAACTGCTGGGCGAACTGCCTGACTCGGCCGACACCCCGGTAACCTTCTTTGCTGAAGACCAGAACGGCAAACGCGGCGAACCGCTGGAACTGCCGGCTGAAGCCTTCGACGCCGACCCAAAAACCGGTGTCATCACCTACGACCTCAACCTGTTCCCGGAAACCCCGGCCTACGCCATCGGCTCAATGCCGCTGTATGTGGCCGATATTGCCAAACACGCCCTGGACGTCGCTCACCTGCCCAAAGGGCTGGAGCTAAAAGGCAACGCGCTGGTGGTCGATCAGGCGCTGTTCCCGTCCGATGCCTGGCGCTTTTACGCCAAGGACGATACCGGCAACTACCTCAAGGAAGTCCTGGCTGTTAGCCACAGCGAAGAACCCAATGGCCCGGCCATCTTCGACGTGCATTACTTCTACGGCCACCCGACCCAGATCGAGAGCTACGCACGCACCGCTCTGGAGCCTGTGGAGTACGGCTTTGAGGCCAAGCTGGAGAAAGTCCCCGAGGTCACGCCACCGCGCTGACAGACGCCTCAGCGCGAAGCCGGGCGGCGCTCACCATTGATCTGACGCAACTGGGCCTGCACATGCAGGCACCAGATTTGCGGCGTATCGGCTAACCGATAGCCGTGCAGCGTCAGGCTTTCAACAATGGATTGCAGAATGGTTTCGGCCACAAACGGGCCGCGAAACGGGCCTTGGGATTTGATCGTGGTTGGCTGCTCGCCCGACAAACCTGCCGCGAACAGCAAGGCCCACAGGCCGGTATTGCCTGCCAAAGGGCGAATACTGCACTCAATGCGGGTTTCCAGCCCCAGACATTGGCGGGTAAGGCAAAGGTTGCGCGACATGGCGGCGCCCCTCGTAGAGCCTGCTTCAGACGACACTTACCTGAGCATAGAAGCAAAAACCCGCCCGCAGAGGGCGCCAAGACCAACGGCTTAACACCTGCCCGCAACGGCTCTTGTAGCCGCTGACGAGGAACGAAGGCTGCGATGCGGGCCGCAGGACCGCCGTCTGACGGTCGTTTGGCACATCTCGCAGCCTCATGCTTGGGCAGCGACTACAGACGCCATGGGATCAAGCCGGCTTTTTCGCCGCCAGGGCTTCGGCCAGCAGTTCTTTCTCGGCTTCCTTGAGGTCGTCGTCGTTGACCATTTCGGCAATCACCCGCAAACGCTCAACCACCCGGGCGTTGACGCTGCCTTCCGGGAACTGGCCTTCTTCATCCGGCTCACCGGCAGGCTCGCCCACCAGGAGGCTCAAGGCTTCGTCCGCCTGACGCACGGCGTACACGTGGAACTTGCCTTCACGCACCGCCTTGAGCACCTTCTCATCGAGCATCAAGGTCGCGACGTTGGCTTGCGGAATGATCGCCCCCTGCTCCCCGGTCAGGCCGCGGGCTTCGCAGAGCCGGAAGAAGCCTTCGATCTTCTCGTTCACCCCGCCAACCGCCTGCACTTCACCAAACTGGTTGATCGAACCGGTGATCGCAAAGCACTGCTTGAGCGGCGTTTTGGAGAGTGCCGAAATCAACGTGCAGGCTTCACCCAGCGAAGCGCTGTCGCCATCGACGTAGCCGTACGACTGTTCCAGGGCAATGCTCGCCGAAATCGCCAGCGGGAACTCCTGGGCATAGCGGCTGCCCAGGTAGCCGGTCAAAATCATCACCCCTTTGGAGTGAATCGGCTGCCCGAGGTTAACCTCGCGCTCAATGTCGACAATGCCGCTGCCCCCCGGATACACCGTGGCCGAAATCCGCGCCGGCACACCGAATGCCGAGTCACCGACTTCCAGCACGGTCAGCCCGTTGCACTTGCCCACCGCCGCACCGTCGGTGTCGATCAGAATGATCCCCGCCAGCATGTCGTCCAGAATGCGCGCCGACACGCGCCCGGTCCGGGTCGCTTTGGCTTTGAGCGCACGCTCGATGTGGCCCGCATCGGTCATTTCATCGTTGGCCAGATGGCGGATAAAGTCCGCTTCGCTGACCAGTTGGAACAGGTCGCCAATACGCGCCGACAAGCGCCCCTGATGCTCGGCCAGACGCGCGCTGTAGGTCGCCAGACGCGCCACCGCGCCTGCCGTCAGCGGCGCCATGCCTTCTTCGGACGTGCGCGTGGTGAGCAACTGGGCGAACTGCTCCAGGCTTTCATCGACCATCGGGATGTCTTCATCGAAGTCCACCAACACCCGGAACATCTCCTGGAAGTCCGGGTCCAGGTCTTGCAGCGTGTAGTACAGCTGGCGGGCACCGATGATGATGACCTTGACCTGCAGCGGGATCACCTGCGGGCTCAGGGTCACGGTGGCCATGCGCCCCAGTTCGCCCAGCGGCGATTCCATTTTCAATTTGCGCGACTGCAACGCACGCTTCAGCGCATCCCAGACAAACGGCTCGCTGAGCATCTTCTCGGCTTCAAGGATCAAAAAGCCGCCGTTGGCACGGTGCAAGGCACCCGGACGCAACTGCCGGTAGGTGGTGTACAGGGCGCCTTGGTCGGTGCTGTATTCGATGCGGCCAAAGAGGTTGTCGTAGGTCGGATGCGGCTCGAACACCACCGGCGCGCCGCCGCTCATCGGCTGGCCCACCACCAGGCTCGGCAGGTACTGTTCTTCCAGCAGCTTGCGCGCCTGGGCGTCAGTTTTGCTGTCGTCGACCAGTTGCTCCACCACCGTTTTGAGCAGGTACACCTGCATGGCCTGCAAGTAGCCGCACACCGCGCCATTTTCGGCGTACTTCTGCGATAACGGCGACAACAGGGGCTGCAAGGCCAGGGTGATGGTTTCTTCGTTCAGTTGGCGCAGCTGGTTGTTCGACTCACGTTTCCACTGCGGCAGGCTCGCCAGCTCCTCATTGAGGCGCTCTTCAAGCCCGGCAATGTCCTCGTGAAAACGCTCACGCTCTTCTTCGGGCAACTGCGAAAACTCGGCCTCGTCCAGCGCCTTGCCGTCACTCATCGGGGTGAAGGCCACGTTGCTGCTGTCGCGGTACAGGGCCACGCCCTTTTCCAGCGCCAGGCGCTCGATCACATCCAGCGCACGGTCGTAGCGCTGGTTGAAACCACGGTCGATGGCGCTTTTGCGCTGCTGGTAGGTCGGGTGTTCAAACACCGCCGGGAACGTCGCCAGCAGGTTGTCGATCAGCCCGTTAACGTCCGCGATAAAAGCACCCGCCGTGCTCGCGGGTAGCTCCAGCGCGCGCGGTTCACGGGGCTCATCAAAGTTATTGACGTACACCCAGTCGCTGGGCGACTTGAGGCGCTTGCCTTCAGCCTTGAGGTAGCGCTTCACAAACGAGAAGCGCCCCGTACCCGGCTCGCCCATCACAAATACGTTGTACCCCGGACGTGGCATGGCCACACCAAACTGCAAGGCTTCGACCGCGCGCTCCTGGCCGAGAATGCCGCGAAAGGGTTCTAAATCATTGGTGGTCGAGAAGCTGAACTGTTCAGCGGAAAAAGGACGGGTTAGCGCGTCAGGCGCTAGACGCAGGCTGGCAGCAACAGAATCAGGCATCGGGCTTCCTTACATCAGGCAGGGCAGATGGCAGCATTCTGGCGCTGGCTGCACGCCACTGGCAAGGCGCGTTACACCTGAATTATCGGGGCCCAATGTTTGCGGGCGAAAAAAACTCCCGCCCAACGATTGTTTTACAAAAAACCACGGAACCTGCTGATCGTGCCTAGACTCCTAAGTGTTGCGAGGCTGGATTGATAACCGGCCCGTTCTGGCTAATGACGGCCAGATACCCTTGTCCATTGGTTGCACGCATAGAGAACAATGATATGAAACGGATTCTTCTCGGCACTCTCTTTACAGTGGTTTCCCTCAACGCCATGGCGCAAGCACCCGGCGGCCCGAACTGCGGTTGGGGCAACATGCTGTTTGAAGGTCAGCGCGGCACCCCCGCCCACTTCCTGGCCTCCACCACCAACGGCACCTCCGGTAACGCGACCTTCGGCATGACCTCAGGTACCAACGGCTGTACCACCAAAGACGCCCTGACTTACGGCGGCAAATCGTGGATTGCCATGAATGGCATGATGAACGAGCTGTCCGAAGACATGGCCAAAGGCAACGGCGAAGCACTGACCACCTACGCGGTGGTACTGGGTGTGGCCCCTGAAGACCGCGAGCATTTTGCCGCAGTCACCCACGAGCACTTCCAGCAAATCTTCAGCAAGGCTGACGTGACCGCTGACGATGTGCATAACAACACACTGGCTGTTCTCAAAGGCGATGCCCGCCTGTCCAAGTACGCAACCGTTGCGTCGTAACTGAGACTTGCCCGCTCCTTCGGGAGCGGGTACTTCTGTTTCAATTCCATTCGCCTGACAACAGTTGCTCACCATGCTCAAACGCCTTGCCTATCTGGCGCTCTGTGCCTGCGCCCCGCTGTACGCCGCGCCTCAAATCGACAATCAACGTTTGCAGCAACTCGCCAACGACCCGTTCTGGATTTCTTTAGGCCATTACGAAGCCCGCAAACTGGGCGGCTGGCGCAGCTATGTCAGCGACGACAAATTTTTTCTGGCCGCCGACGGCGCCCACCACCCCGATGCCGAACTGCGCGCCACCGTAGAGGCGCTGTATGCCCCGGTGAGCCTGGGCGACAAACACCCGCAGTGCGTATACCCGGCCCGTACCCGCTGGCTCAAGGCGCAACTGAACCTCAACGACCTGCCCAAGGTTGAATGCGCAGAGTTCACCCAGTGGTTCACCGACGTCGCGCCGCACAGCACAGTGATGATCTTCCCGGCGGCGTACCTCAACAGCCCGTCGTCCATGTTCGGCCACACCTTGCTACGTATTGACCAGGCCGATGTGCAGAGCAACAAAACCGCGCTGCTCAGTTACGCGATCAATTTTGGCGCCTACATCGAAGGCTCCGACAACAGCATTCTGTATGCCTGGAAAGGCTTGGCCGGCGGCTACCCCGGTCTATTTGCCCTGGTCCCCTACCAGGAAAAACTCTCGGAATACCGCAGCCTGGAAAACCGCGACCTGTGGGAATACCGGCTCAACCTGACCCCCGAAGAAACCCAACGCATGGTTGAACATGTGTGGGAACTAAAGCAAATCCAGTTCGATTACTTTTTCTTCGATGAAAACTGCTCCTACCGCCTGCTTGAACTGCTGCAAGTGGCCCGCCCCGGCTTGCAATTGACCACCCAGTTCCCGCTGACAGCGATCCCCACCGACACGGTTAAAGCGGTCAAGGAAGCCGGCCTGGTAGAAAGCATCGAATACCGCCCGTCTCGCGAACGCGAACTGCTGGACCGCGCCAAAGTGCTCGACCCCGAAGAACAGCAATGGGTGCTGCAGGTCAGCGCCGATCAGACGCAATTGCAGAACCCGACCTTCATGGCGCTGCCCAAAGCGCGTCAGGCGCTGATTATCGACGCTGCCTATCGTCTTGAACGCTACCGGGCCAATGGCCTTGAGCGCGACACCGGGCGCTCGCAACGCAGCTATGAACTGCTGCGCGCCATCAACCAGAACCCGGCGCCAGAGCTGCAAGTCGAGCGCCCCGAGCTTCCCGAAAACGGCCACGAGTCACGCACCTGGCAACTGGGCGCGGGCAGCCGCGATGACAAAGCGTTCGCCGAATACGGCCTGCGCATGGCCTACCACGACCTGAACGACAACGCGCCAGGCTTCCCGCTGGGCGCGCAGATTGAAATCCTCCAGCTCAAGCTGCGCCAATACGAGGGCAATAAATGGCAAGTCCAGCAGCTGGACCTGGCCAACATTCGCTCCCTGACCCCGCGCAACGCCCTGCTGCAACCCTGGTCATGGCAAGTCGGCGGCGGCCTTGAGAGGGTGCTCGGCAAACATGGCAGTGAACGTTTGGTCACCCACGTCAACGGCGGTGCAGGCGGTACCTGGCAGTTAAGCGACAACCTGCTTGGCTTTGCCCTGGGCACCGTGCGGGTCGAGCACAACAACGACTTCGCCGCGTTTGTTTCACCGGCGGCGGGCTACAACACCGGCGTGTTGTGGCGTAACCCGGTGGGCAACCTGAGCCTGGAAACCAAGGCCGATTACTTCACCAACGGCGAAGTGCGCCGTAGCCTGAGCCTGAATCAGCAATGGGAAATCTCCCGTAATCTCGGCCTGCGGTTGACCGCGCAGCGTGAGTTCAGCCACCTTGCCTCACCGGTGAACGAAGTGATGCTCGAACTCAAGTGGTATCACTACTAAAAGGAGCTTTAGAACATGACGGTTAATTGTGATTCTCTGGATCAAGTGCGCGGGCACATTGACGCACTTGACCGCCAGATCGTCGGCCTGCTGGCCGAGCGTGGCGCCTACGTGTCCCAAGCGGCGCGCTTCAAAAAAGACAGCGACGCGGTACGCGCCCCGCAACGGGTTGAGCAAGTGATCAACAAGGTCCGGCACTTGGCCGACGAACTGGGCGCCAACCCGGAGGTTGCCGAAGCGGTATACCGCGCCATGATTGCCGGGTTTATTCAACAGGAGTTGGCCGAGCATTCGGCACTGGAAAAACCTCTGTAGGAGCTGCCGAAGGCTGCGATCTTTTGATCTTTAAAAGCAAAGATCGCAGCCTTCGGCAGCTCTACGGGAGATCACAGTTAACAAAGGGACTGCCATCATGAGCCGTGCATTTGTAAACGAAGACAGCGCCGCCAATCAGGCCGATACGCCGGTTGAGCGTCAGGTCAGCGAACAGCCGAACTACGTCACAGCCCAGGGCCTTGAGCAACTGCAAGCCAAGGTCGCCGAGTTGCAACGCCTGCACAGCCAGGAGGCCGCCCGCAAAGACTTGCCCGATAAACAGCACCTGGCCGACATGGAACGCGACCTGCGCTACTTCAATCAACGCCTGCACAGCGCACACGTGGTCGCCCCGGCGACGTCAACGCACAAGGTGCAGATTGGCAGCTGGGTGACGTACGTCGATGAACACGGCACGCAAAAGCGCGTGCAACTGGTCGGGGAAGATCAGGCCGATGCAGCGCAGGGCCTGATTAACTGGGGCTCACCGCTGGGCCGGGCGCTGTTGGGCGCGCGGCTGGGTGATGAAGTGCTGTGGATCCGGCCTGCAGGCGATCTGCAGGTCGAGATCCTCGCGATCGAACCGGATTACACCACGCCCTGAGCCAGCATGGCGTCAGCCACTTTGACGAAACCTGCGATGTTCGCGCCTTTGACGTAGTTGATACGGCCGTTTTCTTCGCCGTAGTGCACGCACGCATGGTGGATGGACTGCATGATGTTGTGCAGCTTGTTGTCCACTTCACCGGCCGTCCACAACAGACGCATGGCGTTTTGCGACATTTCCAGCCCGCTCACGGCCACGCCGCCTGCGTTTGAGGCTTTGCCCGGCGCAAACAGAATGCCCGCCTCGATAAACAGATCAACCGCCTCAAGGGTGGTCGGCATGTTCGCGCCTTCGGCCACGCACAGGCAGCCATTGCTCAGCAGCGTACGGGCCGCGTCGGCGTCCAGCTCGTTTTGCGTGGCGCATGGCAGGGCGATATCGCACGCCAGGTTCCACGGGTGCTGACCGGCCAGAAACTCCAGGCCAAACTGGCTGGCCAACTCGCTGATGCGGCCACGCTTGACGTTTTTGAGGTCCATCAGCGCGTCCCACTGCTCATCGTTCAGGCCCGCTTCGCAATACAGGGTGCCTTCGGAGTCCGACAGCGAAATCACTTTGCCGCCCAGGTCCATGACCTTGCGTGCCGCGTACTGCGCCACGTTGCCGGAACCGGAGATCGCCACGCGCTTGCCATCAATACGCTGACCGCTGCGCTTGAGCATTTCCTGGGCGAAGTACACGCAACCAAAACCGGTGGCTTCCGGGCGAATCAGGCTACCGCCGTAGCTCATGCCCTTGCCGGTCAGCACCGAGGTGAACTGATTGCTCAGGCGTTTGTATTGACCAAACATAAAGCCGATTTCCCGCGCCCCCACGCCGATATCGCCCGCCGGTACGTCAACGTCAGAACCAATGTGGCGGTACAACTCGCTCATAAAGGCCTGGCAGAAACGCATCACTTCAGCGTCGCTCTTGCCCTTGGGGTTGAAGTCCGAACCGCCTTTACCGCCGCCCATAGGCAACGAAGTCAGGGAGTTTTTGAAGGTCTGTTCAAACGCCAGGAACTTCAGCACGCCAAGGTTCACCGACGGGTGGAAGCGCAAGCCGCCCTTGTACGGGCCAATCGCGCTGTTCATCTGGATGCGGAAACCACGGTTAACGCGGACTTTGCCTTCGTCGTCGACCCATGACACGCGAAACACAATGGCACGCTCTGGTTCGCAGATGCGTTCAAGAATGCCTGAAGTCAGATAATGCGGATTGGCTTCAAGAAACGGCCACAGACTGCGCAGGACTTCTTCCACTGCCTGGTGGAATTCTGGCTGGTCCGGGTCACGTTTTTTCAGACGGGAAAGGAAGTGGTCGACGGATTCGATCATGGGAAAAGTCTCGGCAAATTTGTTGTCGTTAAACGGAGATTGGCCAGAACTTTAACAAGTCATGCCGCACCGCGACAGCGCAAAATGTCGCAGTTATGAATTTAAATGGTGCTTTTATATAAATAGCCCCGGTTTTATGCGGTTTTTGCGCACCAAAAAAGTGATTTATGTACCCAGTTTTGCACCAATAAAAACACGCAAATTACGGGGGGCACCAAAAAAAACGGAGCCCCGAGGGGCTCCGTTTTTCTTGCAAACCGGCCTTACTGGGCCAGTTTTTTGTGACGCACGCGGTGCGGCTGGGCAGCCGCTTCGCCGAGGCGTTTTTTACGGTCTGCTTCGTACTCGGTGTAGTTGCCTTCAAAGAAGACCGCTTGCGAGTCGTCTTCGTACGCCAGGATGTGAGTCGCGACGCGGTCAAGGAACCACCGATCGTGAGAGATCACAATGGCAGCGCCCGGGAAGTCCAGCAGCGCTTCTTCGAGCGAACGCAAGGTCTCAACGTCAAGGTCGTTGGACGGTTCGTCGAGCAGCAGCACGTTGGCGCCCTCTTTCAAGGTCAGAGCCAGGTGCAAGCGACCACGCTCACCACCGGACAGGTCCTTGACGAACTTCTGCTGATCGCCACCTTTAAAGTTGAAACGGCCCACGTAGGTACGCGACGGGATTTCGTAGTTGCCGATGCGGATCACATCGGAACCATCCGAAATCGCCTGGAACACCGACTTGCTGCCATCCAGGTCGTCACGGCTCTGGTCAACACAGGCCAGTTGCACGGTTTCGCCCACTTCGATGCTGCCCGAATCCGGCTGTTCTTTGCCCATCAGCATGCGGAACAGGGTCGATTTACCGGCACCGTTACCACCGATCACGCCGACAATGGCGCCTTTAGGCATCACGAACGACAGGTTGTCGATCAACACGCGATCGCCGTAACCCTTGGACACGTTCTTGAACTCGATCACCTTGTCACCCAGGCGCGGACCGGCCGGGATGTAGATTTCGTTGGTTTCGCTGCGCTTCTGGAATTCCTGCGATTGCAGTTCTTCGAAGCGTTGCAGACGCGCCTTGGACTTGGACTGACGCGCCTTGGCGCCTTTACGAACCCATTCCAGCTCGTCTTTCATGGCCTTTTCATGGGCCGACTGCTGCTTGGATTCCTGGGCCAGACGGTCGGACTTGGCTTCAAGCCAACCCGAGTAGTTGCCCTCGTAAGGAATACCGGCGCCGCGGTCGAGTTCCAGAATCCAGCCGGCGACGTTGTCCAGGAAGTAACGGTCGTGCGTAATCGCAACCACGGTACCCGGGAAGTCGTGCAGGAAGTGCTCCAGCCAGGCCACCGAGTCGGCGTCCAGGTGGTTGGTTGGTTCGTCGAGCAGCAGCATGTCCGGGGCCGACAGCAGCAGGCGGCACAGGGCCACACGGCGCTTCTCACCACCCGACAGGTGTTCAATTTTGGCGTCCCAGGCGGGCAGGCGCAGGGCATCGGCCGCCACTTCGAGCTGGCGCTCAAGGTTGTGACCGTCACCGGCTTGCAGGATCGCTTCGAGCTTGGCCTGTTCAGCGGCCAGCTTGTCGAAGTCGGCATCCGGCTCGGCGTATTCAGCGTAAACCTGATCCAGGCGCGCTTGCGCATCCTTGATCACGCTCACCGCTTCTTCGACCACTTCACGCACGGTTTTGCTGGCGTCCAGTTGCGGCTCTTGCGGCAGGTAGCCGACATTGAGCTCTGGCATTGGACGGGCTTCACCGTCGAACTCGGTGTCGACGCCAGCCATGATTTTCAACAGAGTAGATTTACCCGAACCGTTCAGGCCCAGTACGCCGATTTTGGCGCCAGGGAAGAACGACAAGGAGATGTTTTTCAGGATTTCCCGCTTCGGCGGAACAACCTTACTCAGCCGATGCATGGTGAAAACGTATTGAGCCATGGATAACCTAGCGTCAGTGACTGATGAATAAGGCGCGAGCGATGCCCTGATCAGGCCATAGCACAAAGACAGAAATTGAACGGATCAATGCCTGCTCGCAGAAAAAGCCTGAGTGTAGGAGCTAAAATGCCCTCGCGTAACCGGCAAAGCTACCTGAATGCGCGGGACAGGGCAAACCAGCGCGAGCCACGGCACTGGCACTTTGCCACGACCCAAGGCATGCTAGCCGTCCCGTACGCGTCCAGCTAATAATACGTGTTGCACCTTAGTCGCCAAACCGCAGGATCGCAGCTTGCCTAATGTAGCTCCGCCAACACTCACCCATGTGCCAGGCCAAACCCTTGGCCCACCCGTGCGCGGGACGTTAAAGGGTGCCTTGGCAGCGCTGGTGCTGTTTTTGCTGGGGATCCTGATTTGGTTATTAATTGAGCAGTTCCAGGAAACCCTCGAACAAGAGCACCTGGCCAGCGTCCATTACAGCGCAGACCTGGCTGACCACATCAGTTTGAGCCTGGCGCTCAAGGCCGAAACCGCCCTCAACCAGCTCCCGCTCTACGAACTCCCCCGCACCCAAAGCCAGCAACAAGCTGTGGTCAACCAACTGCGTGCAGTGGTACCGAATGTGCAAAGCCTGGCCTTGCTGAGCCCAGCTGGCGATATCGTGCTCGACAGCAGTAGCGCCAGCCCTGACGCGGCTTTTTTGAAAGAGTGGGTACGCAGTAACCCGCCGCAAGGCCGGGGCGACGTTTATTACTACGGCAATAACCATGATGCCAGCGTCATTTACCTGCGCTTGCGCCCGCCTAACGACACCTTCAACGGCTACTGGCTGCTGCGCCTGAGCACCGGCATGCTGCACACGCTGACGCGCCGAACCGCCGAGAAGAATCGCCCGCAATGGCTGATCGAAAACGGCCAGACCGACACCGTGCTCAGCCGTATGGCAACCGCCTCCAGCGCCAGCACTGTCACCCCGGGCGACGAAGCCACGACGGTGCTGCTGGTGCCCTTGAGCCACAGCGACTGGGAACTGCGCGGCCTGTTCGATCGCAGCGAGGCCAAGGCGCATCTGCTGCCCGGCCTGATCGGCAAATGCCTGCTGGGCCTGATGTTCTCGTCGTTGCCGCTGCTGGCGCTGCTCAACATGCGCCGGCGCCAGCGGCAACTGCATGAAGGTCGAAGGCGCTACCACGATATTTTCGAAGGCACCGGCGTGGCCTTGTGCGTGCTGGACCTGGCCGGTTTACCGGGCCTGCTGGAGCGCGAAAAACTGCACGACCGCGAGGCGCTCAAGCAATGGCTGCAAGACAACCCCGAACGGCGGCGCCTGTTATTTGAGCAACTGCGCATCACTGAAGTGAACCAGGTGGCGTTGCAACTGCTGGGCATCAGCTCGGGCCATGAAGCCTGGATAAAACTGATCAACGGCTGCCCGGCAAATCCCTCAGCCATTGGTTATCAGTTGGTTGAAGCGGTGCTTGAACAACAGCACCAGCTTGAACTGGAAATAACCCTTACCGATACCCAAGGCCATGACCAGCATTTATGGCTGGTGCTGCGCCTGCCCGAAGACCGACAGGACTACCACGCGGTCATCTTAAGCATCAGTGACATCACCAGCCGCAAGCTGATCGAGCTGTCACTGCAAGAGCGGGAAAGCTTCTGGTCGGACGTGGTGCGTACCGTGCCTGACCACCTGTACGTACAGAACGTGATTAGCCAGCGGATGATCTTCAGCAACCACCATTTGGGCCAAACCCTGGGCTACAGCAGTGTTGAGTTGCAGCAAATGGGGCCGTACTTCTGGGAGCTGTTGCTGCACCCCGAAGACGCTGAGCATTACAGCCAACTGCGCCAACAACAACGCGACGGCGGCTATGCCCAGCAACTCGATTGCCAACTGCGCTTTCGCCACCACAGCGGGGTGTGGCGCCGCTTTGATATTCGCGAGCAAGCCCTGGCCCGCGGCACCGGCGACCAAGTGACGCGCATTGTCGGGGTCGCCAAAGACATTACCGACCAAATCGAAGCCAGCGAGTCCTTGCGCGACAGCGAGCATCGCTACCGGATGCTGGCCGAGAGCATCAGCGACGTGATTTTCTCTACCAACAACAGCCTGCAACTCAACTACGTCAGCCCCTCGATAGAAACCGTGTTGGGCCATGACGCCGACTGGGTGCTCAAGCACGGCTGGCAAGCCACCATCGCCAAACCACAGCAACTCACAGGGCTGTACAGCCTGATCGAACGGGTCAAGAGCGCGCTCGACAAACCGGCGCAACTGGCGGCCCTGCGCACCCAACTACAGACCCAACTGTTCCTGCTCGACTGTGTGCGTGCTGACGGGCGCAAAATACCGGTGGAGCTGCGTCTGATTCTGGTGTGGGATGAGCACGACAAGTTCGAAGGTCTGCTCGGCGTTGCCCGTGATATCAGCCAGCAGCGCAGCGCCGAAAAAGACCTGCGCATGGCTGCCACGGTCTTTGAGCATTCCACCTCGGCCATCCTGATCACCGACCCGGCGGGCTACATCGTGCAAGCCAACGAAGCCTTTAGCCGGGTGAGCGGCTACTCCGTTGAGCAGGTACTCGACCAACTGCCGAACCTGCTGACCGTTGATGAACAGCAGCAAGCGCACTTGCAGTACGTGATCAAACAACTGAACCAGCACAACACCTGGGAAGGCGAAGTGTGGCTCAAGCGTCGCAATGGCGAACATTACCCGGCGTGGGTCGGCATTACGGCGGTGTTCGACGACGAAGGCGACCTGGCCAGCTATGTGTGCTTCTTCAGCGACATCAGCGAGCGCAAGGCCAGCGAACAACGCATCCACCGGCTGGCCTACTACGACGCCCTGACCCACCTGCCCAACCGCACGCTGTTCCAGGACCGCCTGCACACCGCCTTGCAGCAGGCCGAACGGAACAAGTCGTGGGTGGTGTTGATGTTCCTCGACCTCGACCGCTTCAAACCGATCAACGACTCACTGGGCCACGCCGCGGGCGACCGCATGCTCAAAGACATGGCCACGCGCCTGTTGGCCTGCGTGGATGACGACGACACCGTTGCGCGCATGGGCGGCGATGAGTTCACCCTGCTCTTGCAACCCCGCGCCACCCGCGTCATGGCGCTCAACCGGGCGGTCGGGGTGGCTGAGCAAATCCTCGCCAGCCTGGTGCAACCGTTCGTTCTTGAGAGCCGCGAATTTTTCGTCACCGCCAGTATCGGCATCGCCTTGAGCCCGCAGGACGGCAACGAACTCAGCCAGTTGATGAAAAACGCCGACACCGCGATGTATCACGCCAAAGAGCGCGGCAAGAACAACTTCCAGTTCTACCAGGCCGACATGAACGCCAGCGCCCTGGAACGCCTGGAGCTGGAAAGCGACCTGCGCCATGCGCTGGAACAGCAAGAATTTATCCTCTATTACCAGCCGCAATTCAGTGGCGACGGCAAGCGCCTGACCGGGGTTGAGGCGCTGCTGCGCTGGAACCACCCACGGCGTGGCCTGGTGCCGCCGGGCGACTTTATCCCGGTGCTGGAAGAGTTGGGGCTGGTGGTGGATGTCGGTGACTGGGTGCTGGCCGAATCGTGCCGCCAGCTCAAGCGCTGGCACCAAGAGAAAGTGCGCGTGCCTAAAGTCTCGGTCAACATCTCGGCACGGCAATTCTCGGACGGCCAGCTTGGCACGCGGATCGCCAGCATCCTCAAGGAAACCGGGCTCTCCCCGGCGTGCCTTGAGCTGGAACTGACCGAAAGCATCTTGATGCGCGAAGTCAGCGAAGCGCTGCAAATTCTCGCCAGCCTCAAAAACCTCGGCCTGAGCATTGCCGTTGACGACTTCGGCACGGGTTATTCGTCGCTCAACTACCTCAAACAGTTCCCGATCGACGTGCTCAAGATCGACCGCACGTTCGTCGACGGCCTGCCGTCAGGCGAGCAGGATGCGCAAATTGTCCGCGCCATTATTGCGATGGCCCACAGCCTCAACCTGGCGGTGATCGCCGAAGGCGTCGAGACCCACGAGCAGCTCGAGTTCCTGCGCGAGCACGGTTGCGACGAAATTCAGGGCTACCTGTTTGGCCGCCCCATGCCCGCGCACCTGCTGGTCAAGCAATTGCAGGCCTATGGTTTCAAGCTTGCAACGTGATCACGCACGCCGTGAATCGCTTTCATATGCCAGTTAATACCCATTGGGTTAGAATGCCCTCCTTTTCTGCCCCCCGATCCTTGAGGACCGCCATGTTCAGCCGTGATTTGACACTTGCCAAGTTCGACGCCGACCTTTTTGCCGCCATGGAGCAAGAAGCTCAGCGCCAGGAAGAACACATCGAGCTGATCGCTTCGGAAAACTACACCAGCCCAGCGGTGATGGAAGCTCAAGGCTCGGTCTTGACCAACAAATACGCGGAAGGCTACCCAGGCAAGCGTTACTACGGCGGCTGCGAATACGTCGACGTGGTTGAGCAACTGGCCATCGACCGTGCAAAAGAACTGTTCGGCGCCGATTACGCCAACGTTCAGCCGCACGCTGGCTCCCAGGCCAACAGCGCTGTTTACCTGGCCCTGCTGTCGGCCGGCGACACCATCCTGGGCATGAGCCTGGCTCACGGTGGTCACCTGACCCACGGCGCCAGCGTTTCGTCCTCGGGCAAGCTGTACAACGCTGTTCAATACGGCATCGACGCCAACGGCCTGATCGACTACGACGAAGTTGAGCGCCTGGCGGTTGAGCACAAGCCAAAAATGATCGTGGCCGGTTTCTCTGCCTACTCGCAGATCCTGGACTTCCCGCGTTTCCGTGCGATCGCTGACAAAGTTGGCGCGTACCTGTTCGTTGACATGGCTCACGTAGCCGGTCTGGTGGCTGCTGGCGTTTACCCGAACCCGGTTCCATTTGCTGACGTCGTAACCACCACCACGCACAAAACCCTGCGCGGCCCACGTGGCGGCCTGATCCTGGCCAAAGCTAACCCTGAAATCGAGAAAAAGCTGAACTCGGCTGTATTCCCGGGCGGTCAAGGTGGCCCACTGGAGCACGTTATCGCCGGTAAGGCCGTGTGCTTCAAAGAAGCTCTGCAGCCTGAGTTCAAGGTGTACCAACAACAAGTGGTGAAAAACGCCCAGGCCATGGCCTCGGTGTTCATCGAGCGCGGCTACGACATCGTGTCGGGCGGTACTGAAAACCACCTGTTCCTGCTGTCGCTGATCAAGCAAGACATCTCCGGTAAGGACGCTGACGCCGCGTTGGGCAAAGCTTTCATCACCGTGAACAAAAACTCCGTGCCTAACGACCCACGCTCCCCGTTCGTCACCTCGGGCCTACGTTTCGGTACCCCGGCTGTGACCACTCGCGGCTTCAAAGTTGAAGAGTGTAAAGAGCTGGCGGGCTGGATCTGCGACATCCTGGACGACATCAACAACGAAGCCGTGATTGATGCAGTTCGCGAAAAAGTAAAAGCTATCTGCAAAAAGCTGCCTGTTTACGGCAACTGAGTGTAATTAGCTGAAAAAAAAGCCCGGCTCTTGAGCCGGGCTTTTTTGTGCCCGCCCTGTAGAAGCGAGCTTGCCTCGCGATCTTTTAAAGATCAAAAGATCGCGAGGCAAGCTCGCTCCTACAGTAAAACGACAGCCGGAGTTCTCTGGAGTGCGAAGCCGTGTAGACTTGCCATCTGTCTCCGTACGGAGACATTCATAACAATGAATTACATCATCCAGCAAACGAAATCCTTTGCGTCGATGGCTAAGGAGGTCTGAGATGCCTAACACCCCTATTGCGTTCGACATGGCGGCGCTGCTCGATAGTGATGAAGCCATCAGCGAGTACCTCTCCCAGGTACTTGCCGACGGCGATACCGATGAACTGATTCGTGCCGTTGGTTACGTGGCCAAAGCCCGAGGTATGGCGCAAATCGCCAAAGACTCAGGCCTCGGTCGTGCCAGCTTGTACAAGGCCTTCGCCCCTGGGGCCAAGCCTCGCTTCGACACCGTGGTGAAAGTCATGCGTGCAATGGGCGTGGAGCTTCACGCGCAGCCAGCACACCCATAAGTGGCCGGGTCAAGTCGGCTGTAAGCGCCAGCCCAAGACATTGAGCAGGTCGCAGCCGTCGCGCAGCAAAATCATGGCGGTGGTGGCGAGTTGTTTGAGGTCGATGGCGTCGGCGTCCTGGACGTCGCGGCTAGAGAAGGTTTCCATCAGTTGGGTCACCGCCAGTACACGGGCGGTGGCGTTGGCGTGCAAGACGTCAAGCGGGGCGTTGCGGTCGATCAGCAAGGCGGGGATGGTGCAGTCGATGGCAGTCAGCGGGATGTACGGTGAATTAGTCATAAGTAAATCTCTTTGCTTTAGAGTTGAGCCATCTGTCTTCGTCGCCAAACGAAAACAGGTGGCCGCTGTACGCGGGTTGGCGAACCGGTCAAAGCTAAGAAAACCCGGCAGATCCGAAGATCTCCCACGTACAGCTGCCATAAAGCACAGCGAGCAAAAATACACGCTCTGCCACATATAGCAATTCTTAGCACCTTCCAAGTCGCCAAACCCGGTCACCCATTTGGGCGAGCGCTGACTATAGGCGCCGTCCTGCTGCCTCAGCAATTGGCAAAGCTGTGCGAAACATCCCGCAATTTCGTGGGCGTACACACCCTCTGTAGGAGCGAGCTTGTCTCGCGATCTTTTGATCTTAAAAGCTCGCGAGGCAAGCTCGCTCCTACAGAGATTTGTGGTGAATCTGGCGCCCGGCACACGCACATCATCCCCCCAATTCAACATCCCGCAGAGGCTTTAGCTCGCTGAGCCTCACTCAACCGGTAAGACCGGTCAGCCAATTTCATTAAAATTCACTTGATTATCCCGAAATGCGACTCCTACACTGCTCGCGAACTGGACATACCGGTAAGACCACAATAATTAAGTTCTGAAGCCCATTCGCTCAGCGACCTGCTGTCAGGACACTACCAGGACTCCTCCCATGATCAGATGGTGCTCGCGTTCAATTTTCTTTCAAGTCGTTCTAGGCCTCCTCCTCGGTGCCGCTTGCGGCCTTGTTTTGCCCGAATACTCTTCCCACCTAAAACCCTTGGGCGACGCTTTTATCAAGCTGATCAAGATGCTGATCGGCCTGATTGTGTTCTGCGTGGTGGTCAGTGGCATCAGCGGCGCGGGCGACTTGAAGAAGGTCGGAAGGATCGGCCTGAAGTCGGTTATTTATTTTGAAATTCTGACCACGGTTGCACTGGTTGTGGGCTTGGCGTTTGCCTTCAGCACGGGGATCGGCACAGGGGCGAATATCCATCTGGATCAATTGGCCAGCGCCGGGGCAAGTGACATCACCCAGCGCAGTGAGCATATGCAAACCACGGCGCAGTTCTTGATGGACCTGATCCCCACCTCGGTGGTGGGCGCTTTCGCTGATAACAACATTCTGCAAGTGCTGCTGTTTTCCGTCCTGTTCGGCAGCGCGCTCAATCTGGTCGGTGAGGCGGCGTCGGGGATATCGCGGCTGATTAACGAGCTAAGCCATATCATCTTCCGCATCATGGGCATGATTGTTCGTTTGGCGCCCATCGGCGTGTTTGGCGCCATAGCCTTTACCACCAGCACGTATGGCCTGGATTCGCTGCAACACTTGGGTAGCCTGGTCGGTTTGTTTTATCTGACCTGTGCCGCGTTTGTTTCTGTAATTCTTGGCGTGGTGATGCGGGCTTCTGGCCTGCGTCTTTGGCCTCTGCTCAAGTACCTGCGCGAAGAGCTGACGATTGTACTGGGCACCGCGTCGTCCGATGCCGTGCTGCCACAAATCATGCGCAAGCTGGAGCACTTGGGCATTGGCACCTCGACGGTAGGGCTGGTTATTCCAACCGGATACTCCTTTAACCTGGATGGTTTCTCGATTTACCTGACGCTGGCCATCGTGTTTATCGCCAACGCCACTGGCACTCCCTTGGCCATGACCGACTTGCTGACCATTTTGCTGGTCTCGTTGATCACCTCAAAAGGGGCTCACGGCATTCCCGGTTCGGCATTAGTCATTCTTGCTGCTACCTTGACCGCGATCCCGGCCATACCGGTGGCAGGTCTGGTATTGGTGTTGGCGGTAGACTGGTTTATGGGCATTGGCCGCGCCCTGACTAACCTGATCGGTAACTGTGTGGCGACTGTCGCGATTGCCCAGTGGGAAAAAGACATCGACGTGCAACGTGCCAACAAAGTACTCGCCGGGCAACCGGGCTACACCTTTCGCCCGCTCAAACCTGAAGTCGCTGTCGGCCCGCAGGATTTTTAAAATCTTCTAACCCCTTTTGTTGCTCATGGAGCGAAAAGTGATCACCTCGTCAACGGTTGTAAATTCGGTAGTAGCCAAACTCAGGGCGGCCTTGGCCAGCGGGGAATGGCGCAGCGGAGAGATGCTGCCCGGGCAACGGGAGTTGGCTGAAAAGCTCGGCATCAGCCGCCCCAGCCTGAGGGAAGCCATCATCGTGCTGGAGACACTGGGGCTAGTCCGTACCCTGCCGAGCAAAGGCGTGGTGGTGCTGCAAGCCAACGCCAGCGAATCTCCCCAGCAGGAGAACGCGGTGGCGCAAGCCAGCATGGAAGATGTACTGCAACTGCGTTACACCCTTGAGCCGTTTATCGTCGGGCTGGTCGCGCAGTCCATTCGCAGCAAAGAGGTCGGCCAGTTACGGCTAACGCTAATGGACATGCGCGAAGCCCTGGAAGCCAACGACAGCGAGGCCGGGGTCAATGCGTACATCGCCTTTCATGAAGAGCTGTTTAACCTGACGTCTAATCCCATCTTCCAGAGCGTTGTTCAACAAACCAGCAACGCCCTCAAACAAAGTGCACAAGTGCTGCGCAACTCACCTGAGCACATGGCAGAAAGACTGGAAGAAAATGAGGCCGTGGTGCGCGCCATTCGTGCCAAAAACAGTGCGTTGGCGGGCGCCGAAATGCGTCGCCATATTCTGCGCGAAGGTCAGCGCGTGGGCATTGAACTGAACATACCTGACGAAAACCCCGGCAGTTAACACGTTTCAGACAGGAGTCTGGCCATGAGTGCTTATGCTTTGTTGCCGTCCAATGCGTCACTACCCGATTCACGCCCCTTGCAGTCAGCGCCGTGTACCGATGACGTGTACGCCCGTGTGCTGGACGCCATTGTTGACCAACGTCTACCCCCCGACAGCCGGTTGAATGAAGAGCGGTTGGGCCGGGAGTTCGGCGTGAGCCGCTTGCAGATCCGTCATGCCCTTTCGCTACTGACGTATCAGCACGTCATTACGTTGCAGGCTAAAGTGGGCGCACGTATCGCCTCACCGTCTGACGAGCAGATCTGCCAAGCCCTGCATGCCCGGCGCCTGACTGAAACGGCCTTGATACCCATGGCCTGTCAACGGGCACAAAGGCCCGACATCGATCATTTGCATCATTTGATCGAGCGCCAGCGCCAGGCCTACGCGGACAATCAGCGGGGCCGGGCCATACGCTTGGCGGGTGCATTTCATCTGCATTTGGGACACATGGCCGGGAACGCACCCTTGGCGCACTTCCTGGCCAACTTGATCCCTATGACATCACTGGCCATTGCGCGCCGTTCAGACGGGCCCGAGGCTTGGCAGCAGCAGGTCGCAATGGCCAACGCGGTGGAAAACAAAGATGAGGCCACCGCGTTGGCATTGTTGAATCACTATCTGGGTGAGCTGGTTCCAGGGTGATCGCAGGGGCCGAGCTAAAGGGTCAGTTGCGCAAACCCTTCGCGAATCTTGGCCTCGGGCAGGTCATCGGCAATAAACACCATCACGCTTTCGCGGGCCTCGCCTTCGGCCCATTCGGTGTCCCAGTCAAAGCCGTACAGCTTGAGCACGCCCTGGAACACCAACCGGCGGTCTTCGCCTGCGATGTTCAGCACGCCTTTGTAGCGCAGCAGTTGTTTGCCGTGGCTTTCGAGCAGGTCGTTCATAAACGTGCTGAGGCTGTCGATATCCAGCGGTTTGTCGGTACGCAGTACCAGGCTGGAAATACGGTCAATCGAAGCTGCCGGCTGCACCGGGCGCAAGCTCAAGCCGCCGCCCAGGTCGGCATTCAAGTTAAACCCGCGCACATCGAGCAGTTCTGCCAGGTCGATTTTGCCGTGCTCAACCACGCGAATCGAGGCACGCCGGTTGATCCGCGTCAGGCGCTCGCACAGCGCATCAAACGTGGCGTCGTCAACCAGGTCACGCTTGCTCACCAGCAAACGGTCGGCAAAGCCGATCTGTGCCTGGGCGATGGTTTGGCTCAGGTGCACGTCGGCATGGGCGGCATCGACCAAGGTAATGATGCCGTCGAGCAAGTAGCGCTCACGCAGTTCTTCATCAATAAAGAAGGTTTGCGCCACCGGGGCCGGGTCGGCCAGGCCGGTGCATTCGATCACTAAACGATCAAAGGCAATTTCGCCGCTGTCCAGCCGCTCGAGCAGCAGGTACAGGGCTTTGGTCAGGTCGGTGTGGATGGTGCAACACACGCAGCCATTGGCCAGGGTCATGACTTGCACCGGCTCGTCGCCCAACAATTGGGTGTCGATACCGGCATCGCTGAATTCGTTTTCGATCACGGCAATTTTCAGCCCGTGTTCGGCTTTAAGCAGGTAACGCAACAACGTGGTTTTACCGGCACCCAGAAACCCGCTAAGGATGGTGACGGGGATGGGAGATGACATGCTCAGGTCTCCTTGAAAGAGGGAGCGCAAAAACAACTGTAGGAGCGAGCTCGCCTCGCGATCTTTTCAAGGTTCAAAAGATCGCGAGACACGCTCGCCCCTACAGAGGTCTAGCTATTTAACAGCACTTGGGCCCGCTCTTGCCGCCGTAACGGGCTTCCTGGCGCTCGCGGAAGAACGCCTCGTAGCTCATCACCGGCTTGTCCGGGTGATTGGTTTGCATATGCTCGACGTAGTTGTCGTAGTCGGGCATGCCGACCATCAGGCGCGCGGCCTGACCGAGGTATTTACCGAGGCGACTCAGGTCATTGAACATGGCTGCATTCCTCTATCGTGCATCGGGCATCGCCTTGAAGGGCGTTTCTTTGTCAGTCCGCTCTTTGTTGCCCCAAGCGGCGACGCCGACTTTGAGCGCGTAGAACAGGATGCTGAACACCACGAACAGGAACAGGACGGTCAGGCCCGCGTTGGTGTACGCGTTGATGATGACGTGCTGCATCTGGTCGATGTTTTTCGCCGGAGCAATCACTTGGCCTGCGTCCAGCGCTGTGCTGTATTTTTTCGCCAGCGACAGGAAGCCGACCGCCGGGTTAGCGTCGAACAGCTTGATGAAGCCTGCGGTGGTGGTGCAGATCAGCAGCCAGACCGCTGGCAGCATGGTGACCCAGATGTAGCGTTGACGCTTCATTTTGATCAGCACAACCGTCGCCAGCATCAGCGCGATACCCGCCAGCATCTGGTTAGAGATACCGAACAGCGGCCACAAGGTGTTGATGCCGCCCAGCGGGTCGATCACGCCTTGGTACAGCAAGTACCCCCACATCGCCACGCAGCCTGCGGTCGCAATGAGGTTGGCCGGCCAGGATTCGGTGCGCTTGAGCGCTGGCACGAAGCTGCCCAACAGGTCTTGCAGCATGAAGCGACCGGCACGGGTACCGGCGTCGACAGCGGTCAAAATAAACAAGGCTTCAAACAGAATGGCGAAGTGGTACCAGAACGCCATGGTGTTTTCGCCCGGCAACACGTGGTGCAGGATCTGCGCGATACCCACCGCCAGTGTCGGAGCGCCACCCGCTCGGGCCAGTACGGTGGTTTCACCGATGTCTTTGGCCAGTGCAGTCAACGCATCCGGGGTAATGGCAAAGCCCCAGCTGGTCACGGTTTGCGCCACGGTCACCACGTCACCGCCTACAATGGCAGGCGGGCTGTTCATGGCGAAGTACACACCCGGCTCGATCACCGAAGCGGCAACCATTGCCATGATGGCCACGAAGGACTCCATCAGCATGCCGCCGTAGCCGATGTAACGGGCGTTGGCTTCGTTATCCAGCAGTTTAGGGGTAGTACCCGAGGAGATCAGTGCGTGGAAACCCGACACCGCGCCGCAGGCAATGGTGATGAACAGGAACGGGAACAGACCGCCTTTCCAGACCGGGCCATTGCCGTCGATGAACTGAGTCACGGCCGGCATTTTCAGCTCGGGCATGGTGATCAGAATGCCGATAGCCAGCGCGATGATGGTGCCGATTTTGAGGAAGGTCGACAGGTAGTCACGCGGTGCCAGTACCAGCCACACCGGCAATACCGCAGCCACAAAGCCATAACCGATCAGCATCCAGGTGATTTGCACACCGGTGAAGGTGAACACCGGAGCCCACTCCGGACTCGCACCAATTTGCCCGCCCAGCCAGATCGAACCGAGCAACAGCAGCACACCGATAATCGAGATTTCACCGATGCGCCCCGGGCGTATGTAGCGCATGTACACGCCCATAAACATCGCAATCGGGATGGTTGCCATCACCGTGAACATGCCCCATGGGCTTTCGGCCAAGGCTTTAACCACGATCAGCGCCAGCACCGCGAGGATGATGATCATGATCAGGAAGCAGCCAAACAGCGCGATGGTGCCAGGCACCTTGCCCATTTCTTCGCGCACCATGTCACCCAAAGAGCGACCGTTGCGACGTGTGGACATGAACAAGACCATGAAGTCTTGAACCGCGCCCGCCAGTACCACACCGGCAATCAGCCACAGTGTGCCGGGCAGGTAGCCCATTTGCGCAGCCAGTACGGGGCCGACCAGAGGGCCAGCGCCGGCGATGGCGGCAAAGTGGTGTCCGAAAAGGATGTGTTTGTTGGTCGGCACGTAGTCCAGACCATCGTTATTGAGCACCGCAGGCGTTGCCCGGTTGGGATCCAGCTGCATCACGCGAGTGGCAATGAACAGACTGTAATAACGGTACGCGACCAGGTAGATAGCCACCGCTGCAACTACAATCCACAGCGCGTTGATCGCCTCTCCCCGGCGTAATGCCACCACGCCAAGGGCGCAGGCTCCTACAATTGCCAGCACCAGCCACGGGATGTGGCGTAGCAGGCTATTTTTATTATTCATTTTTATATTCCGGCCAGTTGGACAAGAAGTACCGCTCTCGGAGTGTAGCGCTCCTGACTCTAAAGACCACCCCCTTACCTTGGTCTAGAGCCTTCTTTTGCAGATTTATGCTGGGCGTGCGCTTAAATAAAGCGTCGATGCAGATCAGGGAAAACCAGTTGCGCGAACCACACTGGAAAACCGGGATAGATCAGCCGTGATTTTGGCGACGGACTGTCTACCACGCCTAACTGCACAAGCTTCTTTAATTGATTGATCGCGGTTCGCTCACCCAGCCCCATGAACACTTTAAAGTCATTACGCGCTACAGCCCCCTGAGTGATCAGGATATGCAAGGCGCGGGCAATTTCCGGCTTGATCTCTGCGGCCATAAATCGCTCATCGAAAGCGACCGCCCGTTCAAGTCGCGCGCGTAATGCATCACGGTCCAGCGCCTCCAGCATGTAACTCATCTGGTCGATACAGGTGCGCAGCATAAAACGCACGAAAGCCTGTAAGGCTTTTAAAGACAATTGCCCTCGCCCGTCCAGATCGCCCTGGCGATGCTGATCCGCCTGGGCCAAGTGCTGGTAATACGCTTCGTGTTCGCGGGCCAGCCCACGGGACAGCGACCACAAGGGTGAGGCCAGCCCCAACTTCAAGAGCTGTAAATGCGTGACCATGCGCACCACCCGACCATTGCCATCGGGGAAGGGATGCACCCACGCCAGGCGGTGGTGATAAGCCAATGTGGCAATCAACCGATAGCGGGGATCGGCCAACCGCCCATACACAACCTGCATGCGCTCAAGCATCGGGCGCACCGCCTGATAAGCCGGCGCCTCATGCTGACCGACGGACACATTGAGCCCGGCCATGTCTCGGAGTTGTCCGGGCACCATCGGCGCCTTTAACCCATCAATCTGCAGTTCTTGCTCACTGGCATCACGGAACAGGCCGCGATGAATGAGGGAGACAAAATTCACGGCAAAAAGATCTGCCCAGTCAGCCCCTCCATCCCGATCAATGATGCGTTCAAATGCGCGTTGAACGTGAACGTGCGACGTCGCTATTTCAGTTAACTGCTTGGCTGTGCGTTTGATCTGCGCTTTTTGCTCGATCACCTTGGGCTCGGTGTACTGCCCTTCAATCAGGTTTGAATAAAAGCTGTTGGTCAGTTGCAAGAGCCGGCCAATACGCTCACGGGTCTCTGCCGGGTAAAGCCCTTCGAGCCGTCCTTTGAGGGTCAGCATTTGATCTGCCATCTCAACCATATCCACGGGGACAGGTTCGAACAGCAACGGCTCAAGCCAGCTAATGGAGGTGTACAGGTCGGTCATGGCCGGTCTCTTTTGCAGATTTTTTTGCACATATTATTTATAGACTACAGCCTATAAATACGGGCTAAAACCGACGTTAACAGACAAACCACAACGCGCCTATTGCAGATTTTTTTACACAATTGAAACGCTATTCAAACAACGCATCCAGCGCTTGTTCCAGACGGGTCACCGCAATGATAGTGAGCCCCGGCGGGGATTCTTTGGGGGCGTTGCCTTTGGGCACGATGGCGCGTTTAAAGCCGTGTTTGGCGGCTTCTTTCAAACGCTCTTGGCCGCTCGGCACCGGGCGTACTTCACCTGACAGGCCGACTTCGCCAAACACCAGCAAGTCGTGGGGCAGCGGACGGTTGCGCAAACTGGACATGACGGCGGCCATCAAGGCCAGGTCTGACGCGGTTTCCAGCACTTTGACCCCGCCCACCACGTTGAGGAACACGTCCTGGTCGTGGGTCGGGATACCGCCATGGCGGTGCAGCACCGCCAGCAACATGGCCAGCCGGTTTTGATCGAGGCCCAAGGTCACGCGGCGCGGGTTGGACATGTGGCTGTCGTCCACCAGCGCTTGTACTTCGACCAGCATCGGCCGTGTCCCTTCCCACGTGGCCATTACCACGCTGCCCGGGACTTCTTCTTGAGCCCGCGTCAGGAAGATCGCAGAGGGGTTGGAGACTTCTTTCAGGCCTTTGTCGGTCATGCCGAAAACGCCCAGTTCGTTGACCGCACCGAAACGGTTTTTCACCGCGCGCAGCAAACGTAACCGCCCGTCGGATTCACCCTCGAAATACAACACGGTATCGACCATGTGCTCCAGCACGCGGGGGCCAGCGAGAGCGCCCTCTTTGGTCACGTGGCCGACCAGAAAGATCGCCGTGCCGCTGGATTTGGCGTACCGCACCAGCAACGCCGCGCTTTCGCGCACTTGCGACACGCCGCCCGGTGCCGATTGCAGCTGTTCGGTGAAGATGGTCTGGATCGAGTCGATCACCATGACCTTGGGCTTTTCGAGCTTGGCCGTGGCGATGATGTTTTCGATGCAGGTTTCGGTCATAACCTTGAGCTGGTCCTGCGGCAAGCCCAGACGCCGGGCGCGCATGGCCACTTGCTGCTGCGACTCTTCGCCGGTGACGTACAGCGCGGGCATGCGCGTTGCCATCTGACACAAGGTTTGCAGGAGGATAGTTGACTTGCCGATGCCGGGATCACCGCCGATCAGCACCACAGAGCCGTCGACCAGACCGCCACCGAGCACCCGGTCGAGCTCGCCGGAGGCGGTCGAAAAGCGCGGGATTTCTTCGATGCTGACTTCGGCCAGGGTTTTGATTTGCGCCTGTTGCCCGGTCCAGCCGGTACGGCCACTGGGGGGCGCAGCAGCGCCGCTTTCAACAACGGTTTCTACCAGGGTGTTCCAGACGCCGCATTCTGCGCACTGCCCGGCCCACTTGGGGAAAGTTGCACCGCACTCGGTACAGCCGTAAATGCGCTTAGGCTTGGCCATCTGAACTCCGCACAAAAACCGCGATGATAGCCCACAAGGCTGCGATCAGTGCGACTCGGGCATGCGGATTTCACCCTTGATCAGCTGAGCGGCGGTATTGCCCTGGGCATCCGTGGCATTCAGGTCGGCGCCTTTTTGCGATAAATCGTTGAGCAGTTCGACGCGCTTGAACAACCCGGCAAACATGGCCGCGGTCTGTCCCGCACCGTTGCGCTGATCGGGGTTGCAGTCGGTGTTCATCAGCCGCCGGGCGATTTTGAATTCGCCTTTGAAAATGGCGCCCATCAGCGCGGTGTTGCCGCGCAGGTCTTGCGCGCAGGCATTGGCGCCCGCCTTGAGCAAGTGCTCGACCGCCTCGTCATGGCCGTTATAGGCCGCAAGAATCAAGGCGGTGTAGCCTTTGCTGTCCTGGGCATCGAGGTCAAAGTGCGAGTCGATGAAGGTGTCGAGCATGACCACGTCGCCGCGCCGGGCGGCGTCGAAGAAGTAGCCCTTGAGTTGGGTCTGGGTGTCGGGCTGGTCGGCAAGTGCCCACCCACTCAACAGCAGCATCGTAGCTAAAGCAAAAATTCGCATGTGTACGCTACCTGTCAGAGGTCACAGATCCATGTAGGAGCGAGCTTGTCTCGCGATCTTTTGATCGTTTTCAAGATCGCGAGGCGAGCTCGCTCCTACAACGACCGACGAAGGTTAATCCACCAGCTTGGCCGCCAGTGCCTTGACCCGTGCCAGGTCGCCTTTGGCCACTTTGGTCACGCCGGTGCCGTACTCCGGGTCTGCCTTATAAAGGAACGACAGGATGATGTGCTTGCTGACGTCATCAGTGGTGGCCAACGAGCCGCCGAAGTTTTCAATCAGGTCCTGACGCTCTTTCTTGCTGTATGAACGGTAAAGATCGCCGGCCTGTTTGAAGTTCTGCTCACGCTGAATCTTCGCCTGCTGGGTCGTGCCCGACAGCGGCATTTCGCTGTAACGCGCGGTTTGCGGCTCTTCACGCGGCTCCAGTCGGCTTGGCTGGTAGTTCACGCCCGAGGTGCTGTGACCGGTGTTCATGGCGCCGTCCTGATTGCCGTTGTTGACCGTCACCCGCGGGGCGTTGATCGGCAATTGCAGGGCGTTGGCGCCCAAACGGTACATCTGCGTGTCGGCGTAGGAGAACACCCGACCTTGCAGCAAGCGGTCTTCAGACGGTTCGATGCCTGGCACCAGGTTGGCCGGCGCCATGGCCACTTGCTCGGTCTCCTGGAAGACGTTGGCCGGGTTACGGTTCAGCACCATCTGGCCGACTTTGCGCTCTGGCACGTTCGGCCAGATTTTGGTCGCGTCCAGCGGGTCAAAGTCGAACGACTTCAAGTCTTCAGGATTGAGCACTTGCACGTACAAATCCCACTTGGGGAAGTCGCCCTGGTTGATGTGCGTCACCAGGTCGTGGGTCATGTGGCTGTAGTCACGGCCCTGCACCTGAGTGACTTCTTTAGGGTCGAGGTTGCGAATGCCTTGCAGGCTCTTCCAGTGGAACTTCACGTAGTGCACTTCGCCCTTGGCATTCACCAGTTTGTAGGCGTGCACACCATTGCCGTCCATTTCGCGGTAGCTGGCCGGGGTGCCCGAGTCGGAGTACAGCTCGGTCAGGGTACGCGTGGCTTCAGGCACATGGGAGAAGAAATCAAAGCGCCGCGAGTCATCGTCAAGGTTAGTGCGCGGGTCGGGCTTAAACGCGTGCACCATGTCCGGGAACTTGATCGCATCACGAATAAAGAACGTCGGGAAGTTGTTGCCCACCAGGTCCCAGTTGCCGTCTGCGGTATAGAACTTGGTGGCAAAGCCACGCGGGTCACGCAGGGTTTCCGGGGAGTGGTTGCCATGAACCACCGCCGAGAAGCGCACAAACACAGGCGTGGTTTCGCCGGCCGCAAACACCCGGGCTTTGGTCAGGTCACTGAGGTCGTTGGTCACGGTGAAGCTGCCGTGGGCGCCGGTGCCGCGGGCATGCACCACACGTTCGGGGATACGCTCGCGGTCAAAGCGCTGCAGCTTTTGCAGCAGTTGTACGTCTTGCAGCAACACGGGGCCATTGGCGCCGGCCGTTTGTGAGTTTTGGTTATCACCGACCGCCGCGCCGTTATCGCGGGTCAAGGTAGCGGCGTGAACGGAAACCGATAGCAGGCTGATGCTCAACGCACTAAGCAGGCGTCGTTGGGTACGGGGCCCAAGGCCGAAAGGGGTGGTCATGCACGTGTCCTCTGGTTATTAGCTACGTAGTCACTACGTTGCGCAAAGGTTAGAGGCGCGGGTGGGGTTCTCTAAATTGAAAGGTCTGAACCGCCCCATTAAGAAAAAAGGCTGGCTTGAAGACGCTAAAGGCGTTAGGCGCTGAAACGTTTAAACTTATACGCCGCTTGCGGGTCAACCCATGAGATTGCAAGTGGCCTGGCAGGCGAGATGCGCAAGGCTGATTTACACTGCATCTACCAACCTCATCTGTAACAAGGAATAACCAATGAGCGTCTTAAGTGAGTTCAAGGCCTTCGCGGTCAAAGGGAACGTGGTCGATATGGCCGTGGGCATCATCATCGGCGCTGCGTTCGGCAAAATCGTTTCATCCTTCGTCGGCGATGTGGTCATGCCGCCTTTGGGGCTGTTGATTGGCGGCGTGGACTTCTCGGACCTGGCCATTACGCTCAAAGCGGCGGCCGGTGACGCCCCAGCGGTGGTATTGGCTTATGGCAAATTCATTCAGACCGTCATCGACTTTGTGATTGTGGCGTTTGCCATCTTTTTGGGTGTTAAGGCGATCAACCGCCTGCGCCGTCAAGAAGAAGTCGCCCCAAGCACCCCGCCACTGCCTTCTAAAGAAGAAGAACTGCTGGGTGAGATCCGCGACCTGCTCAAAGAACAAAAGAACCGGCCATAGAGGCCCGGGCTTAAACAACGGCGCTTAGGGAAATCCTGAAAAAGACTTTCTGATTTGGCAAAATCTCCGGACACCAATCGCCGAGCTTTTCAATGAAGCA